>NZ_SOCA01000003.1:600000-790875 GCF_004364345.1 Prosthecobacter fusiformis
AAAGAGCCGACCGACCGGGACCTGAACTGAGGGGTTTTACAGGTTCAATTTTCCCCAAAAATCACGCCGCTTGCATCCAGGCGGCTTGGCTTTATTCTGACGACCCCAATTAAGAAAGTATGAATCAGCTCGATCAGCTCAAGCAGCACACCACCGTCGTGGCAGACACTGGCGACTTCGAGGCCATGAAGGCCTATAAGCCCCAGGACGCCACCACCAACCCTTCTCTCATTCTCCAGGCTTCGCAGAAAGCTGAGTATAAATCGCTGGTGGACCAGGCCATCGCTGAGCACAAAGGCAGCTCCCTGTCTGGCGCAGCCAAGGTGGAATCCATCATGGACCGCATCCTGATCCTCTTTGGGGTGGAGATTTTGAAAATCGTGCCAGGACGCGTTTCCACAGAAGTGGACGCCCGTCTTTCCTTCGATACCCAGGGGAATGTGGACAAGGCCCGTCACCTGATCAGCATGTATGAGAAGGAAGGCATCGGCCGTGAGCGCGTGCTGATCAAGATCGCCTCCACCTGGGAAGGCATCAAGGCTGCAGAAATCCTTCAGAAAGAAGGCATCAACTGCAATCTCACGCTCCTTTTCAGCCTGGCTCAGGCCGTGGCTTGTGCGGAAGGCGGCATCAAGCTGATCTCTCCTTTTGTCGGCCGTATTCTGGACTGGCACAAGAAGAGCACGGGCAAGGACTACGGTCCGACGGAAGATCCCGGCGTGGAATCTGTGACGCAGATCTACAACTACTACAAGCACTTCGGCTACAAGACGGAAGTGATGGGCGCAAGCTTCCGTAACAAGGGCGAGATCACTGAGCTGGCCGGTTGCGACCTGCTGACCATCAGCCCAGGACTGCTGGGTGAACTGGCTGCCTCCGACGAAGCCATCACCGCCAAGCTGAACACGGAAAACGCGAAGTCCCTGAAGATCGACCGCATCGGCAGCGATGAGAAGACCTTCCGCTGGCTCTTCAACGAAGATGCGATGGCCACTGAAAAGACGGCTGAAGGCATCCGCAACTTCGGCAAGGACATCGTGAAGCTGGAGAAGCTGATCGAGGCCGGTCTGTAAGACGGAAGCGGGTTTCGACCCGGTTCTACAGGCGATAAAATTTGAGCGCGATCCCGCAAGGGATCGCGCTTATTTTTGATCATGGGGGAGGATGCAGATTCTCTCCAAAAGGCGGGTTATTCGTCGAGGCCGTATTGGAGGATGAAGCTGAGCATTTTCTCAGATTCGAAGAAGCCGGGGTCGTATTCGTGGCCTTTGCCAGGGATGGTGATGAGTTCCATCTGGCCGCCGAGGGCTTTGTATTTTTCAGCTAGGGCGGCGCTGTTGGCTTCGATAGGGACGACGACATCGGAGTCGCCATGGATATGCAGGATGGGGATTTTAGCGGCGGCGATGGGGGCGAGGCGCTCCACTGGGGTATGAAGGGAGATTTGCCTACCGAGCTGGTCCGGGGTGAGTCCATAAGCGGGGGCGGCACGCTCAAGTCCGGGGTAGCTGCGGAGGTCGCACACGGTGTAGATGCCAGCGATGCACTCGATCCATTGGGGGTGATCTGCGGCGAAGTTGTAATGATTGAGACCTCCGCGACTCTGGGCGATGAGGGTGACCTTGGGGGCGAGCTGATAGTGTTGACGAAGGTGATGGTAGAAGGTGGTGAATTGCTCGCGGCTTTTCGGGTTGGCGAAGGTTTCACCCACGTAAAGACCGACGACGTAGAAGCCTTTATCGAGAAGGCGCTGAATGAGCCAGGTATTGCCCGTGCCTGGGTTATTACCAATGGTGGGGGCATACCAGGCCCAGGGGCGGGTGCCGTTGGCGGCAGGTTTGGTGGGATGAAGGACAAAACCTTCGACCCCGGCGACATCGAAGTCATCACGTTGGGTGCCGAAATCGATTTTGCCATTGAGGGGACCTTTGAGGGAGTCCTTGCCATTGCTGACCCATTCGAGATTAAACCGGGCGATGGTGAGGTGGGTATAGTAGGTGGATTTTTTCTGTTCGATGCCGGATTCAAGTCCGCGCTCATAGAGGCAGAGGGCATCTCCGCTGGGGAGGACGGCAAGGTCGCTGTAACCGCCGTAAGTGGCCTCGAGGGTTTGGTTAAACTTCCAGGTTTTTCCTTCGTCCTGGCTGAGCTTGATGGAGAGGTTGCGGCGGTCGCGGGGCTTGCCTTCGGCTGCTTTGCCATCCAGGCGATCGAGGTTATGGGGATTGGCAAAGAGGATGCGGTTTTTATCTGCCGCAGGGCGCATGGAATAACGAACGATGCTGCCCATGCAGATAGGCTCCAGGAGCTTTTCATCAAAGCGGGGCTTGGCCCAGGATTCGCCACCATCGCGGCTGAGATTGATGAGGCGGCGATGATTTTTGGATTCGGTCCGGGCATTGATCATGACGGTGCCGACGAGGGTCTCGACAATGCAGGTTTCATTGGGATAAACCCACTCTGGGGTGTCTGGAATGGCGACGGCCCCGCGCTGCCAGGTGGTGCCGTGGTCGTCGCTATAAATGGTGGCGGTGATGGAGGGGCGATGGGCATGACCGCCGGTGCCGAGTGAGAGCCAGACGGGGACGATGAGGCGCCCGGTGCGAAGCTGGATGCCATGTGCAGGGCCGGTGGCGAGGATCTTCCAATCGTAATCTGGAAGGAATTTTTCGAAGGTGGCGGTGATATCCACGGGCTCTGTCCAGGTGACGCCTTCATCATCGCTGCGGATGTAATAACAACGGGCGTATTCGAGGCAGTACAGGAGATGGACGGAGCCGTTGCGGTCGGCGAAGGCGACGGGGTTGTTGGCGGTGTTGTCCCCAGGTTTGTCCAGGTTTTGGGCGGCGGCGAGGGGATTGACGGGCAGCTCTCCTTTAACCTGGACGATGGTCTGGCGGGGGAGCCAGGTCTTGCCGCCATCGGTGCTGCGGCGCATGACGATATCAATGGGACCCCAGTCGCCTTTGCCTTCCTTGCGGGCTTCGCAGTAGGCGAGGGCGGTGCCTTTTTTGGTGACGATGATGCCGGGGATGCGGTACAGGGCGTAACCGTCTTTGCCAGCTTCGAAGAGATCCGTTTTCTCAAGGAAGGGCTCGGCAGCCGGGGCGGTGCTGGCGATAAGGGCGGCGAGCAGGGACAGGAAGTGGCGTTTCATGGCAGGGTGGGGTCTGGAGAGGAAACGGCAGATGCAAAGAGGTGTGGCTGGTTAGAGTAAATAACCAGCATGCAAAACCGGTGGTCGGAGCGAGGGAGATTTTTTACAGGATGGACAAGATGGCAGGATTAACAGGATTTGAAGATGAATGGGAAGGATATATTTTATTTAATGATGTTTATGGATATTTGTGAAGCGGTCAAATGAGAGGCGGGAAGCTTACAGGACGGGGATGAAGAGGCGGGCGAAGCCGTTGCGGAGACGGTGGGGGAGGGGCAGGGCTTCGAGAAGGGCAGGGGTGACTTCGGTGCACTCCTGGAGACGGACATCGAAGATGGACTGGAGGCGGGCGCTGAGCTGGGTGGAGCGGCAGGCGAGGTTGAACTCAAAGTTAAGCCGCAGGCTGCGGGGATCCCAGTTGGTGGAGCCGATGCAGCTCCAGGTGTTGTCGATGAGGAGGAGCTTGGAGTGATCAAAGGGGGCCTGGGATTCGTAGATGCGGCAGCCTGCTTCGAGCAGTTCCGGATAAAGGGTGCGGGCGGCCCATGCGACGAAGGGGATGTTGTTTTTGGCAGGGGTGATGATGGTCACGGCAATGCCACGGCTGGCGCAGAGCTTCAGCGCGGCCATGAGGATGGTGGTGGGCAAGAAATAGGGGGTCATGATGCAGACGCGATCATGGGCTGCATTGAGCGCGGCAAAGAGGGCGACAGGCATGACCTCCAGGTCCTCATCTGGACCGTCCACGATGCCGAGGGCGTGGGTTTCACCGGTGGGGGTGATCTGGGGGAACCAAGCGGGGCCTTCGATCAATTCCCCTGAGCAAAAATGCCAGTCCTCTGCAAAGACACGCTGCATCTGGCCAACGACGGGGCCGGTGATGCGAAAATGGAGGTCGCGCACGGGGTGGGAGGGGCTGCGGGAGATCATGTTTCCCTCGCGGATATTCATGCCGCCTGTGAAGCCGATGTGGCCGTCCACGATGAGGATTTTTTTATGGTTGCGGAGGTTCATGCTGAGCAACCGGAGGATGAAGTGGTTGGGCATGAAGCGGCGGACGGGGACGCCTTTTTTCCGCAGGATGCGGGTGACGGGGGGCCAAGAATAACGGGTGCCTGCATCATCCACGATGACGCGCACCTGGACGCCGCGGTCATGAGCAGCGGCGAGGGCGGTGACAAAATCTGCGCCGATGTGATGGGCCTCAAAAATGTAGCTAGAAAGGGAGACGCTGGTCTGGGCACTGTGGATGGCCTGAAGCATGGCGGGCATGGCTTCATCCCCATTGATGAGGGGCCCTACCGCATTGCCAGCGGCAAAGTGAAAACGGGAGATGCGGTCCAGGGTGATGGCCAGGGAGCAATCGCGGTCAGCCAGGACGGGGTCGGTCTCGTTAAAGGCGGGACTGGTGGGGAGAGGATCCCGGTAGGCAGGGCCGATACTGCCACGGTAGTCGCGACCTTTCCGGCGGACAAAGTTGATGCCCAAGACGCCATAAAGGCAGGCACCGACGAGGGGGGAGAGGAGGATGAGGGCAAACCAGAAGGCAGCGGAGCGGTGGTCCCGGTGATGGGTGAGCAGATGCAGCAGAGCCGTCAGGCTGAGAGCGAGGGTCAGAATGGCGAGGGAGATGGTCCCCCAATGCCATTCAAGGATCACGTAAGACAACATGGCTGCATCATGTGGGGGAAAAGCGGGGTGTGCAGCAATAAAAAAACGCCGCCAGGAGAAGCTCCTGGCGGCGTTGTGATTTAACCGGGCCTTTTTATGCCCAGGTATGGACTACTGTGGAGGGGCAGGCAGAGCGCCTGGGGCCGCAGGGGCCACGGGGGCACCTGGGAGACCGCCAGCAGGTGGCAGACCGCCAGCAGGTGGCAGACCAGTAGGCAGGCCACCAGGCTGGGCACCGTATCCTGGGGCAGCGGGCAGGCCGCCCGGGGCACCCGGGGCACCTGGGAAGGTGTTGGGGTCGTTGGTGTAGCTACCGCCACCTTTAGGGACGATGTTCAGGATCTGCTGCGGGGCATTGGGGCTGGCCATGGTGAACATGTCAAAACCACCGCCGAGAAGGCGAGGACCGACGGAGGCACCCGTGCGGGACATGAGCTTGACGGTTTCCACACTGGCGTCGTTTTTGCCAATGAGGATGGTGCCACCCTGCCAAGCGCGACCGGCGACAGGCTTGCCAGCGGCGTCACAATTCCACTGTGGAGGCCAGCCTGCGGCGGCTGGATTCTCAAACACGATGGGCATGATGCTGGAGCTGGTATTGGACTGGCCCTGGGTGAGCGCCCAGTGGTTTTCACCGGCGACGAGCGCCTGGTCATAGGTGGGAGCGATGCCGATGTTTTTATCTGGCATGAACATGCTGCCTGGGCAGCCGAAGATGGTTTCATCCTGGACAAGGCCTTCCTGGACAAGGGCGCGGAAAGCGTCATTGGAGGTCAGGGGCACGCTGCCTGTGACTGGATTGGTCACGGAATCTGGATAGAGACCGTTGTTGTCCGAGGCATAGGAAAGCATCAGACCGATGATCTGACGGCAGTTGCTGCCGCCTTTCATCTGGTTGGCCTTGACGGTGATCAAGTTATAAGTAGGGACCGCCAAGCTCGCGATGATCGCGATAATGGTGATCACCACCAGGAGTTCAATGAGGGTGAAACCTCGTTGGAGTGCTCTTTTCATAGTAGTAGTGCGTTTATGGGTTGGATTATGATGTTATGTGTCACCCCATCCGAAGACAGGCTAACAGTCTGATTATGACAAACTTGAGGGCCTAAAGGCGAGAAAAATCTTTTTGGGAGCGGTTTGCCGTCGCCAGGGAAGCGCGGCTGTCTGTTGGAGGAAACTGGGATGCCTTTTTCAGGAAAGCCGGGGGGGCGTACTGGGAGATGATGCGGGGCAAAAGGCATAATGTGAGCTGAGCCCAGGGCGCTGAGGCAGTTTGCATGTGAATGCCGGTGCGACCCGATCAGTTACGCTTCTTGAGCGTCAGCCATAGCAGGGCAGTTGCTGCAAGGCTTGTCACAAGGACGATGCTCCATGGCATGGGGTCGTGCTGTTCTCTGGCTTGTGGCTCGAACTGAGGTGTTCCTGGTATGGAAGAGTGCTGGGGCTGCGCTATGCTGCTAACGGATGGAGCGGAGGAATATGACGCCGCAGCAATACGAGCCTCAATCTGTGCAAGTGCCGTCACGGCGGTTTCGTAAAAGCGGCTTTTGGTTCCTGGTAGAGGCTTGCGCGTTTTGGCATATTCTCGCAGTAACTCAATACTTGAGGAGTCACCGATCCTCCCAAGACTTGCAGCCGCTTCCTCAGTGAGATCGGCATGCAATGGCCCACCGTTGGTATCGGAGAGGTAGAGCGATAATAGCTGTTGATTCTCATTTGAAGGATAGTGTCCAAGAAACGTTAATCCTAATCTTTTGAAGGTTGAGCCACCTGGGTCGGCATTACGATTCAACAGCATCTCCAGTTTCTTGCGGACAAAACCCTGCTCGCTAATGGATGCATCCGTTCTTTGGGAGAGTATTCCCCAAGTACGAGTGTAGCCATCCCATTCCTGCTCAGTTTCAAGGTGATTGGCTAATTCAAGCAATGCTGGTGTCAAGCCGGGTGTGGTGGTCAGAAGCTTAAAGCCCTTTTCATTGTCTGTAAACAAAGCTTCATAGCTACCCGAGCAAAGATTGGCGAAATACAGCCTCACTTGCGGCGGCACTGATGCGAAGTGTTGGAGCCTCTGAGGCTCCACTCCGCTCAAATTCAGCCCTGTCATAATGAGAGCCATTAAAGTGAGGGATTTCATGGTCGGTAAGATTCAGGATACGATGCCGTACCGTAGCCCATATTGGTCATGAGATGAGGAATGGACTCCGGCTCGGGAGGAGCACCAGGTCCGTCTTATTCATTATCATGTTCATTGAAAGCTGGAACTGAAGAATACTTTTGAGGTGTCAAAACTTGGCTGGAGTAATTCTATTAAGGTAATCATCCCGGCGCGGGGTACAGTGTGTGAAGGAATGTTTGCCGCAGACAAAAAATTCATAAAGACGGACTTGTTGCCTATTTGCTCAGCAGAGAACTCTCCTCCTGCTGAGATGAATATGACGGCAGAGCCTAATGAATCATTAAGCTGTTGAGTAAAGGCTAAACGACTTATTAGGCTAAGAGCGTCAGGTTTGTAAATTAGCGAAGAGGCTTTTGGCAATGATTTTGAAAATGCAGCCTCCATGACCTTGTTTTCGGGTATGTTCATCTGCAATAGAGTAAGCACCAATGAACTCTCAATTTTTTTGGATGTGTAATAACAATGCCATCGAGACTCATGTCTTCATTTTTGATTTCTATAAGCATATCAAAAATGTCTCGCTTCAGAGGAGGAATAGATTGAAGCAATTGATTTAATTTATGGTGATTTTTTTGATTTGATTCAAGTGTTCGCGCAATGCGATATAATAAAACTCTTCGGATAGCATCACCAAGAAGATAGTTTATGTAGCAGCCTTCAGCTTCGATTTTTATCAATGCGGCCGTGGCATTGCGAGTCCATATATCGAGTTCTCATCCTGGTCGGAGGCTTTGTAGGCCCCTGCACAGGCAGTCAGGACAATATTTGCCAAAGATAGGACGTTATCTCGATCTGACTGTGCTGCAATATTTAGGTCTCGGCTATCTGGAAAATGAATCCATCGCGGTTGCTCTATTTGTCCAATCCATTAAAGTGCACTAATAGATTGATTTTGTTTAAACTGATCGTTCCGCCATCTCAGTTTATTGGTCGAATCTTGTGCGCTAACAATAATTGGCAGCAGCATATATGTTAAATAAACGATAGTTTTTGTCATGTTAGTCAGTGTAATAAAAAGGATGCCCCCCTGCCACCCGCAAATGAAGAATGGGGCCACCCACCCCACTGTGGCAGCTAGTAGGAAAAGCCAGCGGGCTAGGATGGTCCAGGTGGTAAGTTTCAATGCCATAAGGGCGCAGTAGGGTTGGTTTGTGTCTCGCTGCGATTATGGGGAGCGAAGCTGGGAGACTTTTAGAAGCAATAAAAGGGTGTTCAGGAAGGTGTGAGAGTGGGGCTGATCACTTGCGCTTCTTGACCGTCAGCCATAGCAGGGCAGTTGCTGCAAGGATTGTCACAAGGACGATGCTCCATGGCATGGGGTCGTGCTGTTCTCTGGCTTGTGGCCCGTGCTGCTGTGTTCCTGGTGCGGAAGAGTGCTGGGGCTGCGCTGTGCTGCTAGCAGATGGAGCGGAGGAATATGACGCCGCAGCAATACGAGCCTCAATCTGAGCAAGTGCCGTCACGGCGGTTTCGTAGTAGCGGCTCTTGCCTCCCGGCGCTGGCTTGTGTTTCTCAGCATACGCTCGTAATGCTGCAATGCTGGATGCTGTGCCGATTCGGCCAAGGCTTTCGGCGGCTTCTCTCGTTGTATTGCCTCGTAATGGACCGCCGTTGGTATCGGAGAGATACATTTTCAAAATCCGCTCATTCTCGGGCGATGAGTAGTGGCCGAGAAGAGTTAAAGCGCAATCTTTGAATGTTGTCCCTCCGGGGTCAGCGTTTCGATTGACCAAACCTTCCAGCTTTGACCTTACAAACAGTTGCTCACTTTCGGTCGCATCGGTGCGCTGAGCCAGTAGACCCCAAGCCCTCGTGTAGCCGTCCCATTCCTGCTCAGCTTCGAGACGATTAGCCAGTTCGAGCAGTACTGGGGTCAATCCAGGCGTGCTAGCAAGCTGGGTGAAGCCAAGCTCATTGTTGGCCCACAATGTCTCATACTGCCCCAAGCAAAAGTTGGTGAAATGAAGCCTTACTTGCGGCGGGACTGCTGGAAAATGATTAAGGCTCTGAGGCTCAATCGCATGCAGGTTTAGCCCCAGGAAGATAACAGCTATTGTAAAAACGGAATTCATAGCGGGGTTTAGCTGGTTGTGGATAGCATAGTTTCCTAAATCATATAGAGCCTGCTTGGTGTCATTAACTTCCTCGGGTGGTGTCTTGGAATACCGCATCAGATGATGGCTGAATTGGAATGGTAAGAGGATAAGCTGTCAGGGGTGCGATCTACCTGATGCTGGTATGATCCGACAAAGAATGCACGATTCATGGCAGTGGTGAGGATTCCTTGATGCCCTCCCAGTGAACAGGTGAACGAAAGTCGCGTTGAAAAACAAGGTGAAGGGTTTTCCTTCGTGGATCAAGACGGGAATAAAGAGTTGTCTATGTCCATCTTGACGCGTGCCTTCAAAAGGATCCTGCCAATGATCCGCGCGTATCCCCGACAGGAATCGAACCTGTATTTAGAGTTTAGGAAACCCTCGTTCTATCCATTGAACTACGGAGACGCATGCGCTATGCGCAGGGGTTAACATTCAGAGGCTTCGGGTCATGCTCAAGTGTGAACTTGGCCTTTTTTCACCATGGTTTCAGGCATTTCATCAGGTGCGCAGGCGGTGCCGCTCTATCAGGAGGTGGCGGATAAGATCGTGCGCCTGATTGAGGAGGGGGTATTGAGGCCGGGGGAGAGGGTGTCTTCGCTGCGGAAGGTGAGTGAGCAGTATGGGGTGAGCGTGACGACGGCGATCCAAGCTTTCATTTTGCTGGAGGACCGGGGGCTGGTGGAGGCGCGGCCAAAGTCGGGCTTTTTCGTGCGGGTGCCGCGTCCTGTCTTGAGGGAGCCTGCGATGGCGAAGACGCCGCGCGCGATCACGGCGGTGACGGTGGGGGCCTTGCAGTCGCGGTTGTTTGAGGCGGCGATGATGCCTCACATCCTGCCATTGGGCGGGGCGGTGCCCAGCCCTGAGCTGCTGCCGACGGTGAAACTGAACCGTATTTTGGCATCGGTGGCGCGGCGGGCGGGGAAAAGTGGCATTTCCTATGACATGCCGCCGGGGTCTGAGGCTTTGCGACGGGAGATCGCCAAACGGACGATGAATGCAGGTGCAACCATTCTGCCGCAGGAGATCATCACTACCTCGGGAGCGACGGAGGCGCTGATGCTGTGCCTGCGGGCGGTGACAGTACCCGGCAATGTGGTGGCGGTGGAATCGCCGACTTATTTTGGCGTTCTGCATGCGCTGGAGGAGCTGGGTTTAAAGGCCATCGAAGTACCTACTCACCCACGCGATGGCATGGACCTGGATGCTTTGGAGCGGATGCTGAAAACACGCAACCTCGCCGCGTGTCTGGCGGTGCCGACATTCAGCAATCCGCTGGGTGCGCTGATGCCGGATGAGGGTAAGGAGAGGCTGGTCAGGATGCTGGAGGAGCGGCAGGTGCCTTTGATTGAGGACGATGTTTTCGGTGAGCTGCACCATGGGCCGCATCGTCCCCGTCTGGCGAAGGGGTATGATCAAACGGGGAATGTGCTGCTATGCAGTTCTTTTTCCAAATCGCTGGCTCCGGGGTATCGGGTGGGGTGGGTGGCACCGGGGCGTTTTTATGAGCGGATCAAAACGCTGAAGCTGACCAGCACCCTGGCCACGGCGACCCTGCCGGAGCTGGCCATTGCGGAGTTCCTGGCCAATGGCGGATACGATCACTATCTGCGATCGGCGCGATCGTTTTATGCGGCGAATGTGCAGCGGGTGGGGCAGGCGGTGGCGGCGGCATTTCCTGAGGGGACGAAAGTCACGCAGCCTCAGGGCGGGTTCGTTATTTGGGTGGAGATGCCTGCCGGAGTGGATGCGTTGCGCCTACAGGATGATGCACTGGCTCACGAGATCAACATCGCACCGGGACCTATGTTTTCGCCCACGCAGGGGTATAAAAACTGCATCCGCCTTTCCTGTGGTGTGCCCTGGACACCGCGGCTCCAGCAGGCCATCCAGACCTTGGGCAAGCTGGCGCAGCGGCAGTTATAAAAGCGTCTGTATATGAGGGGATAAGCACCATCTGTATCTGGTGGAGCTGTGTGGGTGTGGAAGGGTGGGAGCATGAACCTAGAACTGCTCGCCACGCTGAATCGCGAAGACCTGTATCCGTTTAAAATGCTCGCCTTTGTGGGTATCGCCGCCACTCTGGCGCTGGGGGTTTACTTCTTCAAACACCAGACACGCCTGTTCGGATTCGATGACGAAATCCCCAGTGATACCAGCGGCGGACGTGATTACGGCCGCATGCAGACCTGGGTTCTCTGGTGGGGGATGCTGGCTGTGTTTACCTTCTTTGGCTTTGCTTTGTGAAGGTGATGGAGAGCTGTTGACAGGAAGGCGGTCACTCTCTAGCCTCGCCGCCGTGTCCAGCCAACGAGTCTTCACCTCCCCGCTTCCGCGCTTCGCGCGCTGGATGGTGGTGGGCGTGTTATGCATTTCGTTAGGCCTGCAATGGGCGGTGCTGCAAGGGGTGGCCTGGACGGGGATGTTGATCAGCTATGCGCGTGATGGGTCGCTGATCGAGGCGGTGAGCAAAACTTTTGACGGGGAGCATCCATGTCCGCTTTGCAAAGCGGTGGAGAATGGCCAGAAGCAGGACCAGGAAAAGTCGGCGAATACGCCGATCAAGAAACTGGACGCCGTATTGGTGGAGGTGTTCCACATCGTGGCTCCGGTGCCGCAGGTGATGATTTTTGCCAGATTGAACCAGCAGGGGGAGCGGCGGGCGGATGCCCCGCTGAGAATGCCGCCAAGAACGGGGGCGGCTTAAAGTCACAGCCACCCCAGAGGTGGCCCTTGGTTTCTTTTACCCCGGTGCGGTGAATCGCGTCTGCCATGTGCGGCGTGTTCATGCCCATTCTCCCTTTTCAATCTTTGTGAAACATTCTCTTTCTCTGACCCTGCTTGTCGCGGGTGCCTTGTGGTGCCCCATTGCCTATTCTCAAACAACCGCCCCTTCCGCCACCCTGCCTGAAGTGGTGGTGACGGCGGATGCCAGACCTCAGTCCCTGACCGTTCCTAGTGTGGCGACGGTGAAAAAAGAACTCTCCAAGATCCCCGGCGGGGTCAATGTGGTAGATGCGGAGGATTACAAGCGTGGCCGTGCCACGACGCTGAAGGATGCCCTGGATTATTCCCCGGGTGTGTTTGTTCAGCCGCGTTTCGGTGCGGAGGAATCCCGTATCTCCATTCGTGGTTCCGGTATTCAGCGTACCTTCCACGGGCGCGGACTGAAACTGATGCAAGACGGCTCCCCGCTGAACTTGGCGGATGGTGGATTTGACATGCAGGCCATCGAGCCTCTTTCCGCCCAGTATGTGGAGGTCTTTCGTGGGGCGAATGCTCTGCAATATGGCTCCACCACACTTGGCGGCGCCATCAACTTTGTCTCCATGACAGGTTACAGTGCTTCGCCTGCGCAGATGCGTTTTGAAGCTGGCAGCTTCGATTCCTTCCGTGCACAGATCAGCTCCGGTATGGTGCTGGGGGATGCGGATTATTATGCCAGCTTCACGCACTCTTCTTCAGATGGTTACCGGGACTGGAGCCGCCAGAGCAACCAGCGTTTCTTTGGCAACGTGGGCTACCAGTTGAATGACGAAGTGGAGACCCGCTTTTATGTGACGTATGCGAAAACGGATTCCCAACTGCCAGGCGCGTTGACGCGGGATCAATTGGAGAGCCGTCCTGACCAGGCAAATGCGGGCAGTGTGGCCCTGGAACAAAAGCGGGATTTTGAGCTTCTGCGCATCGCCAACAAGACGACTTTTGGTACGGGTGACAATAAACTGACGGTGAGCAGTTTCTGGTCCTGGAAGGATCTGGACCACCCTATCTTTCAGGTGATTGACCAGCTTTCCAACGACTTCGGTGTGGACGTGCGTTATGACTCGCTGGCGGATCTGGCGGGGCATCGAAACCTCTTCACCCTGGGACTGGGTGCGATGTATGGCCTCACTCAAGACAATCGTTTTGTAAACCTTGGGGGTGAGCGTGGGCTGCGTACGGCTGAAAACCAGCATCAGTCCACGAATGTGGACCTGTATCTGCAAGACACGTTTTATGTGACAGACTCCGTGGCCCTGATCCTGGGTGCACAGGGCAGCTATGCCAAGCGTGATTTTAAAGAGCAACGCATCTTTGGTGCCGACAATACGGATGTGCAGGAATACTGGGGCTTCAGTCCCAAGCTGGGTGTGTTGTGGGAGGTGAATCCGGAGACGCAGGTCTTCTTTAATGTCAGCCGCAGCTTTGAGCCGCCATCCTTCGGTGAGCTCTCCAGTGTGGGGGCAGCCCCTGGGCTGGTGCAGTTGGATGCGCAACGCGGCACGACGATTGAACTGGGCACCCGTGGCCGTGCGGACCGGGTGAGCTGGGATCTGGCTTGGTACTATTCCTGGTTGGACAATGAACTGCTTTCTCTTGGCATTCCCGGGGTGAGCGATACGCAAACGGTGAATGCAGGGCGGACGATCCATCACGGTATTGAAGCGCTGGTGGACATCGATATTCTGCGCGGAATCGTGGCCCCCTGGCAGGATGCAAGCCTGGGCAGTGGCAAGCAGGCAGGGACTGAAGCTGTGAAAGGCGACCGCCTTTTCCTGCGGCAGGTTTATCTGTTCAGTGATTTCCGCTTCGATGGCGACGGCGATTTCGGCAACAATGAGCTTCCCGGCATGCCCCGTCATTATTATCGTGCGGAGCTTCTGTATGAGCATCCTTGCGGTTTCTATGCGGGGCCGAATGTGGAATGGGTCCCACAGGCTTATTTTGTGGATCTGGCAAACAGCCAGAAGGCTGGCAGCTACGCGCTGCTGGGCTTTAAGCTAGGCTACCGGACACCCAAAGGCCTCTCTTTCTTCATCGAAGGCAAGAACCTGACGGACGAGACCTATGCTGCCACCACCGGCGTGCTGAAAACGGCGAATGCCGGCAGCGCTGCTTATTTCCCTGGCGATGGCCGTGCTGTGTATGCCGGCATCGAGTGGAAGTGGTAATCCAGTTTGAAACCGGGGCAGGAGACATGTCTTTGTCTCCTGCCCTCATTTTTTAACCGCCCCTATGAATAAAAATTTCGTTCGTAAAGCTCATCGTTGGTTAGGCCTGATTTTCAGCCTCACCATTCTCATGTCCGCCGGGAGTGGTGTGATCCACAATGTGATGACCCGCACGCAGGCTCCGCCACCATCCGCCAGGCCGAGCGGGCAGGGGCTGAATGTGAGCCAGATCCAAATGGGAGTGGCTGAAGCGACAGCCAAACTGCCGGAGGCGGCTCAAGGCGTGAGCGCGGTGAATGTGCGCAGCATCGGTGGCCAGCCCTGGTACCAGGTGTATCTGAATGCCTCCCGCTCCGCCCAGTATGTAAGCGCGGTGGATGGTCGGGTGGATGCGGCCCAGGATGAAGCTTATGCCAAGGAGATCGCCAGTGCTTTTTTAGGCGGGGCGCAGGTGGAGAAGACGGATTTTCTAACGGCGTTTAACAATGAGTATATCAATATTTTTCGCATTCTGCCGGTCTATCGTTTCGACCTGAAGGACGAGCTGAATACCCGGGTCTATGTCTCCACCATGACCGGCAGTGTGACCCGGCATACGGATGATGGACGCCAGTTCGAGGCGCGAATCTTTACCAACTTTCACAAGTTTGGCTTTATCCCGAACAAGGATGTGCGGGATTTTGTGCTGACCACGCTGACCTTCGCCACCTGTGTGGTGTCACTGTCGGGCATCGTTCTGTTTTTTATGACGAGGCCGAAGAAACGTCAGATGCCTTGATGCGGTAGCTGGTTAGACGGGTTTTATCCGGCGGGGATCCAGCTGATAGCTTGTTTATCCCCGCCGGACAAACCTGCCCCATGTTTACCAATGGCGATGGTAATGCCCGCGATGACCGTAACGGGGACCGTATGGGTACCCGGTGCGGTAATAGCTGCTGCGATAGGGGTAATAGCGAGGGCCTGTGCGGTAATAGACTGGACGGCCGTAGCCATAATAACTTTGGTCACGGCTGGCACCGATGGAGGAGCCTGCGAGAGCACCAATGGCACCGCCGATGGCGGCACCCTCCAGGGGGCGTCCGCTTTGACTGCCAATGATGGCACCGAGGGTTCCGCCGCCGACGGCACCGATAACCGCGCCGTCACGCTCGTAGGGACCGGCATAAGGACTCACGCAAGAGGTGAGAGC
The DNA here is from genome assembly GCF_004364345.1 of Prosthecobacter fusiformis. Lineage (NCBI taxonomy): Bacteria > Pseudomonadati > Verrucomicrobiota > Verrucomicrobiia > Verrucomicrobiales > Verrucomicrobiaceae > Prosthecobacter > Prosthecobacter fusiformis. The sequence goes on from NZ_SOCA01000003.1 coordinate 615,224, forward strand.
CATCGCCAGACCCACGGCACCGACGGATAGCAGATGACGAAATTTCGTTTTCATAAGGGTGGAGAATGGAGTTTTTTCGCGCTCCGGGAAACCGGAGCACAAGAGTTAGACCTTCTGACTCACCAAACTATTCGAAAGAAGCTGCATGAGGGCGTGTAACGAAAAGTGACAGCCCTGTCATTAGCAGACGGGGTTACTTTTTCTCAAAGTAAGGGATGCCCAGGCGTTTGGCCACGCGGAGGGGGCGGCGCATGGCCTCTTCCATCCGCAGGGCTTCGTCGGCACCACGAAGATCTTTGCAGTCTGGGTGGGATTCGGGGGCATCAATGAGGCCGAGGTGATGAAGCACATGGGCGGTGCTGTGCTTATACGGGGCGGCGCTCATGCGGTCATCCAGACGGAAGACGAGGTCTTCGAAGGACTGGAAGGCCTCGAAGAGTTTATAAACCCGGGTATCGAAACGGCCGCTGCCGGTCTTGAATTTTTTATCGGCCACGCTGTCCAGCAGCCACATGTCACGGGCCGCGCAGATGAGCGGGCAGGCGCTGACGCCGGCACCGATGAGGAGTGGCAGGCCCAGGCGGATGGCAGTGGGGATGCCGTAGTCGTCACCGCTATGGGGGGCGAAGGGCAGATTGAGGTCCTTGCACATGGCGGCCCAGTAGAGGAAGTGCGGCTCGTCCAGGGTGCTGATCTTGCCGCCGACGTATTTTGGATGATTGGCGATTTCGTTCAGCAGCCACGGTTCATAAGGACTGGCCCAGGGGACAAAGGATGGCTCCAGGGCGTGAGCGATGGCCGGGTGGGTGATGTGCTCGGCGATCTCGAAATAGGCATCGCGGCGGGCTTCGGGTTCCAGGATGTTCAGGAGCCGTGAGGTCATGATCATCATCTCGCCATTGTCATGGCTCTGGGCGATGTCCAGTAGGGGCCAATAGCGCTCGGCCTTGAAGACCTCGTCCTTTTCAGCGCCGCGTGCGGTGACGCCGGCGATGAATTTCTGCGTGGGAAACTCAGCGCGGAATCGCTTCAGCACCTCAGCATAAAGCTCGTTGCTGAGGTCAAAGATGTAACCGGTATCCGCATTCAGGACGAAGACCATTTCTACGCCATAGTACTCCCCGCATTGCTGCATCCAGCGGACGCTTTTGGAGAAACCGTCCCAGTCCGGTTTTTGATCCTTGAAGGGCAGCAGGGTCGCCACGCAAAGGCGGGCCTTGGTGGTGTGATCCACCAGGGATTCTTCCGGGGTATAAGCCCAGACGGTTTCTTGCCAAGTGGTGGTGGGCTTGAGATCGGCGGCGGAGGAGATCAGGTCTGACATGGGACGGGAAAAGAAAGAGCGATGGAGCGGAACTTACTTGCTGAGGCGGTGGATGGCACCATTCCAGTCCAGGACCAGCAATTCGCCATTGGCATCTGCGCAGAAGGCGGTGGGCTTCATGTGCACACTGGGCTTCTTTTTGGCATCTGTGGCCACGGTCTGCGGGCTTGTGTAGAGGAGGGTGTTGCTTTCGACCTTGCCTTCGTCGCTGACTTTGAGTGCCCAGATTTTGCCCAGGACGAAGTCGCCATAGATGTAGGCATCCTTGAGCTCAGGCAGAGCAGTGCCGGTATAGACAATGCCGCCGGTGATGCTCAGGCCATCGCCATGATGGTATTCGTGGATGGGGTCGATGAGCTTGGCTTCTGCTGGCGCGGGATCCAAGCGCAGCGGGAATGGACGGGAACCTTCGCGGAAACTCCAGCCATAGTTGCCGCCTTTGACGATCCAGTTGATCTCCTCCCAAAGGTCCTGGCCCACATCGGCCAGCCAGAGGCGGTCTTTGGCATCGAAGTACATGCCCCAGGGATTGCGAATGCCGTAAGCATAGATCTGCGGCAGTGCATTGACGCCGTCGGCAAAGGGGTTGTCCGCTGGGATGCCATAAGCGTTTTTGTATTCGCGGCTGTCCACGTCGATGCGCAGGACCTTGCCCACAAGCACGGCGTTGAGCTGGGCCATGCGCTGCTCATCGTTGCGCTTGGAGGTATCTCCCACGCCCATGTAAAGGTAGCCGTCAGGTCCGAAGAGGATGTTGCCGCCATGGTGGTTCCAATTGATGAGCGGGATCTCCAGGAGGGTGCGCTCCGTGCTTTCATCGGCCTTATCAGCATCGGCGCTGACCTTCATTTCGGTCACCACCAGGCGCTTGGGCTTCTGTAAGGTGTAGCAGAGGTAAAAGAGGCCGTTTTCCTTGTATTTTGGGTGAAAGGCCAGGCCGTTGAGGCCTTCTTCAAATTTGCCGTTGTCTGCCTCCATGGCGCGGGTGCTCAGGTCCAGAAAAGTTTTCGCTTCGGCGGCCTGTTCGTCCTTCGGCAGAATGAGGATCTGCCCGCGCTGCAGGGCCAGAAACTGGCGCTGGCTGCCATCCGGTGGGATGACCACCGCGATGGGGAACTTGGTGTCCAGCTTCTCATAGATGCGTGCGAGCTTGACGGTGTCCTGCGCTAAGGCGCTGCTGGCCAGGAGAAGACCGGTGGTGAGAAGGGAGGCGAGTTTCATGCGATGACAGATTGGTGAGGTGACCCACTTTGGGAAAGGAGAAAACGCAGTGAGGACGGGATTTATCCGGGTGGATTGAGGATTTTGTGGGAGGAACGTGGAAATTAGAAAGAGCGAAAGCGTGAGTATCCTACTCGCTGGGCTTTCTTAGTGTGTTGGAGGCCGGAAAAGTGTGGGCGCAGGGGGTGATCTCGCCGGAGGCTTGGCCGACGGGTATTCTTGAGGCTCAGGCATCTTCGTCATCCATAAGAGGCGAGTAGTCTCGCTTCGCTCAACATACACGCGCTCCTCGGAAAGGGGACGTTGAGGCGGGAGCGCGAGTATCCTACTCGCCTAGCTTTCTAACGGCGCTACTTAACGATCCCAGGCGCTGGCAGCCAGCCTTTGTCTTTCAAGGTGCGGGCGATGGCTTCGGCGATAAGGCGGTGACCTTCGGGGCGGACGTGGTTGGAGTCGGTATAAAGAGCGGTGACTTGAGTGGGAGGAATGACGCTTTTCATGGTCACGCGGGCCACAAGGTCGCTGGTGAGGGGGGCGGTCCAAGAGTCGGTGACGCGGTCATCCAGGAGGATGCCACCTTGGCCATCCTCCTTTTTGGTGTTGCTGGCCTGCACGACGAGAAGGGTAGGGATGCGGGCGGCTTGCAGACGCTGGAGGCCGTCCTGGGTGACTTTTTGGAGCCTTTCCAGCCATTCGCGCTGGGTGTTTTCATCACTGGTGGCGAGGAGTTCCACATTGGCATCGGAGACGCCGGACTGGTTGCGGACGGTGTTGGGCAGCCATTGCCAGTAGATTTTTTCGGTCTTCATCTCGTAGAGCTGACGCAGCACGAGGGAGCGCATGAGCCAGTTTTTAGGATGCGGGCTGTTGAAGTCATCGCGGCGGCGCGATTCACGTTCGTCCTCGTATTCATTGGACATGCCGACGTGCAGGATGACGAGGCTGGGCTGGTACTTCATCACCTGGCGGAGGACGATGTCTTTACGCCGGGCACCATAGCCAGGCAGGCCCAGGTTCAGGCACTCCGCCTGGATGCCCTGGGCGCGGAGCTGTTTTTCGAGCTGGCCTGCGTAGGATTCTTTGACGCTTTTTCCACGGGCCACGGAATCGCCAATGACCATGATCCGGTAGGTGCCTTCCGGGCGCTGCTGGGCGAAGGTCTGGGGAAAGAAGCGGCGGCCACCGGCGCGTTGCAACTCCACCTTTCCATCGGGTTTTTCGACAAAGCCGACGGTAGGGTGGTAGCCATAGTCAAACCGGCCCTCCATGGTGCGGACGAAGGCGAAACGGGTGAGAAGCTCTGCGCCGATGAGCAGGGCGGCGAAGAGGAGGAAGCTGCGGGTGATGGCACGCATCAGAACTGGAAATAGATGAACTCCTGCTCCGTGGCGACGGAGCTGACAAAGGCGGCGAAGAGAAGGAAAAAGACGAGGCCACGGGCCACCCAGGGAAGGCGGGTCAGCTCGGCCTCGTCGCGGGGTTTCAGCGTGAGGAGCTGGAGGAGGATGAGAGGTACGATGTGAAAGAGAAGCCAGAGGGCCGGTTTGGTCCAGTCTTCACCGCGTGTCCAGTCCGTCAGGGCGTGCAGCCAGACACCGAGCTGGGGCATGGTCTGGGCGCGGAAGATGGCCCAACCGAAAAGAGTGAGAATGAACATGAGGCAGACTGCCAGCACGGGCTTGCCACCGGAGGTGGCCTTTTCCAGGGAGGCGAGGCCGGGGATGAGGCGGTAAGCCGTCTGCATGGCGGCATGATAGCCACCCCAGAGGACAAAGGTCCAACTGGCCCCGTGCCAGAGACCGGCCAGGAGCATCGTGATCCAAAGATTGATGATCGTACGCGCAAGCCCGGACCGGTTTCCGCCTAACGGAATGTAAACATAATCGCGGAACCAACTGGAAAGGGTGATATGCCAGCGCTGCCAGAAATCTGAGGGGCCCGTGGCCAGATAAGGGAAGCGGAAATTCATGCTCAGGTGAATGCCGAGGAGGCGGGCGGAGCCGCGAGCTAGGTCGGTATAACCGGAGAAGTCACCATAGATCTGGAAGGCAAAGGCGATGATGCCGAGGAGGGCCCAGGGAGCATTGGGGGTGGCACCGGGATTGAAGACGTAATTGGCGACGATGGCGCAATTGTCCGCCACGAATACCTTTTTGAAGGCACCGATGAGGAGCAGGCGCAGACCCGCATGCAGATGATCCCACTCCCACACGGCCGCCCGGGTGAACTGCGGCATGAAGTGGGCGGGGCGCTCGATGGGACCGGCGACGAGCTGAGGGAAAAAGGCGAGGTAGGCGGAAAAGGTGAGGAGGTCCGGTGCGGGCTGTACCTTGCCCTTATACACATCCACCGCATAGGCGACGGACTGGAAGGTATAAAAGGAAATGGCGACGGGCAGGATGATGTTTGGCAGCGTCCAGCCAGGGTCAATTCCAGCGGCACCGAGCAGGGAGACGAGGCTGTCTGCAAAAAAGCCGAAGTATTTAAAGAAGCCCAGCACGGCTAGGTTCGTCAGGATGCTGAGCCACATGAAACTGCGGCGGCGGCTCTCCTCCGGCCGGGTCCAGATCCACTCATGCACGGGGACGAAGAGGAGGGGAAAGACCGCGGCGACGATGAGGCTGGTCTGGCTGATGCTGACGTGATCCTTCCCAAAAAGGGCGCATCCACCCAGCCAGAGGAATGGGGTGAGGGTGGTGGCGATGATCTTTAACCGGCTCTCCCGTGCGCCGACCAGGGAGCGTGCGCAGAAATAATCAATGCCCGTGGAGGCCATGAGCAGCGCCAGGAAGCGCAAGTCCCACATGCCGTAAAAGAAGTAACTGGCGATGAGCAGCAGCCCCATCCGGCCTAAGCGTGGAAGCGGCCAGTAGAGGAGAACTACGAGCGGGAGAAAAAGGGCGTATTGCCAGGACGTGAAGGTCATGTGTCAGCACCGGCGGAAGTCTGACGGGAGGCCAGATCTGAGCTGGGCGCACCGCCTCTCAAGTGGCGGACGCTTTGGTGACAGATCCGACGGATTCTTCCGACGGCGCCCGATCATGGGACGCCACTAGGCATAAGTCAAAGACATGATCAGCGGGGATGCCGACTTCATCAGAGGAATGGAGGGTCTTGCGGAAACGCGCTTCACCATCGTGATCTCTCTCCCGGAGGCGCTGGGCCCGGATCTCCTCCGGAAGGCGCAGGCGCAGGGCCACATCACAGCGCTCCAGGCGTCGCTCCGGTTTGCTGTTCACATACACCACCAGCTTTTTGCGCCTGAGGAAGTGGAGAAAGGGGGCCAAGTTGTCACGCTCCTGACTGCGGCTTTTGATGCGGCGGGTGAAGATTCCCAAAAGAGGGACGGCCAGGACGCCATCGTCGATGACGCCAATTTTCCGGGGGGAGATGCCTGGGAGGCCTTTTTTGCGGAGGAGCTTTCCGAGGGTGGATTTTCCAGCCCCTGACTTGCCCGTGATGCACAAAATGATCTGCCTTTTCTGCTGGAGCATCTGGGTGCACGTTTCGGCCAGCCTGCCATGCCAGGCATCAGGCGTGAGGGCTACGGGCTCTGGGGCAAAGGATGACATGTGTCAATTTTGACGCAAAGGAAACGGGCGCAAGTTTGAATATGCCAACTAGGTAGATGCAGGAAAAAGGAGGAGACGCAGGCAGGGACACACACTTTTCGTTCGCACCTGCGGCGGAGACCGCTATCCTCGCCACCCTTATGCTCCAAGCTGGAATCGTCGGCCTGCCCAATGTAGGCAAATCCACTCTCTTCAATGCAGTCACCCGCACCCGCAAAGCGGAGGCTGCGAACTATCCCTTTTGTACCATTGAGCCCAACCAGGGCGTGGTCGTCGTTCCAGATGAGCGCCTGGCGGTGCTTTCCAAGATCAGCGGCTCGCAGAAGCTGGTGCCAGCGGCCATTGAATTCGTGGACATCGCCGGTCTGGTGAAAGGAGCCAGCCAGGGTGAAGGCCTGGGCAATAAGTTCCTGAGCCACATCCGCGAAGTGGATGCCATCGTGCACGTCGTGCGCTGTTTTGAAGGCGGGGACATCACCCATGTGGACGGCAGTGTGGACCCCATCCGCGACATCGAGGTCATCAACACGGAGCTGATCCTGGCGGACATGGACAGTGTGTCCAAGCGCAAGAGCCGCTCTGAAAAGGATGCCAAGCGCGGCGTCAAGGAAGCGCAGGCCGAGTTTTCCCTCTGTGAAAAACTGCTGCCGCACCTGGACGCCATGAAACCTGCGGTCACGCTGGAACTCAATGACGAAGAGAAGAAGGTGCTGAAGTCCTTCTTCCTTTTGAGTGGAAAGCCCTGCATCTACGCCTGCAACGTGGGCGAAGACGAATTAGCTCAGGCCTCCAAGGAGCCGGACAAACATCCGCAGGTGGCCAAGGTGCGTGAATACGTGAAACATGCCCATGCTGCCAGCGCCTGTGTTGTCAGCGCCGCCATCGAGAGCGAACTGAGCGAGCTGCCGGAAGAAGATGCCAAGGCCTATCTCGCCGATCTGGGCGTGGAAGATAGCGGTGTGAACCTGCTCATCAAGAGCGTCTATGCGTTGCTGGGTCTGCAAACCTACCTGACCACCGGTGAGAAAGAAACGCGTGCCTGGACCATCACGAAAGGCATGAAGGCCCCCCAGGCTGCCGGCGTGATCCATGGTGACTTCGAGCGCGGTTTCATCGCTGCACAGATCGTTCATTATGACGACCTCGTCGCACTCGGCTCCGAGGCCAAGGCCCGCGAGGCCGGCAAGCTGCGCATCGAAGGCAAAGAATACGTCATGCGCGACGGCGACGTCGTCGAGTGGCGGTTTAACGTTTGATCCGTTCTCTACGTTTGATCCAGGTCTAAATCAGCTTGGATCAAACCTCTGTTTACAGTCCGGCCTAACTTTGAGTAAGGTCGATTTTTGTCATTCCTGCACCGGTTTGAAAACCGTCTGGCAAGCGCCGCAACGCCATTGCTTGCGGCCGATAAGGATCGGAAAATTGAGGAGAATCAGGCTGAGGAAGGACATTTGGCGGGGGAATTCGTCAGGTGCTGTTTCTGCGGATCCACATGAGGGACAATGAACCTCCACCGCATCTGGACTGGACTGCGGGGTGTCCGCCGCCAGGAATTCCTGGGCCGCCTCCAGATCTTCCCCGGCAATTTGAACCCTCACTCCGCCGATGGCATTGGAGTAAAGCCAGTACATCTGCACAGTATTTTCATCCTGGACGAATGCGGGGATGCCTGCTGCCTCCAGCCTCATGCGTAGCAGATGCGCCTCCTCAGGTTTGCTGAATGTGGCGAAGGTGATCATAAGCGATGCTGGAAGCATGGTGGGATTTGAAGGAATGAAGATCAATTCCAATTCCTTGCTCTTTATCAGATTTCCTAAATCTGAGGCCTGCCGATGACGGAGGCTTGCTTCCAAAATTCCTTATGGTTAAAACAGGGAAATGAAACCGCTCTTGGCTGTCCTTTTTGTCATTGCATTGACCCCCGCCGCATTCTGCCAGGAAGTGCGTGTTTTCACCAATGCCCAAGGGGTGGCCATCAGGGCAGCGCTCATCTCAGTCGCCAACGGACAGGCGACGATCAAGCGTGAGGACGGTGCCCAGTTTGCTGTGCCAGTGACGGCCTTCAGTGCGGTGGATCAAGAATACATCCGCCAGTGGTCGGCAAAGCCTGCCCCAACGAGTGCCGCCGCTGGCCCGAATGCCAGTCTGGACGCAGCCACTTTAAACGCGCTGGCCGGGCAGAGCATCTTTGATGAACTGTCTCTCTGGGAAAGTCCAGGCGAAGGCGTGGCGGAGCGCCTGCAACTGCGTCGTGAATCCCAGACCTCCAATCAGAGCAGCTTCCGCTCATACCCGAAGGAAGACTTCCGTGTATTCGGCGCGCGGCCTTTCTCCGTGGCGCTATATGCGGATGAGGGAAAGACGACCAGCCTTTCTCTGGTCTTTGCCAACAAGGGCGATCTCTTTGGCTCGAAAGGAAGCGCGGAATTGCACTTCGATAAAGACACCCCTCCCGCTGAGGCTGAGAAGATTGTCAAAAAAGCCATGGATGCCGATTTGAAGGCCATCTCTGAAACGATCACGGCTAAACTGGGTGCGCCCAAGAGGGAACGTTTTGGCGAAGGCAAGACCGGGCGCATGAACATGCAGCGCTGGGACTGGCGCGGTCATTCCATCCTGCTGGCGGAAGCGGAGGGTGAATATGTGGGGCTACAAATTGTGCCAACCGCCTTTGCCGATGCTGGTGGAAAATCCACCCGCGTGCCGGATGCTGTCATTCGAGAGCGCTCCAGCAAAAACGTGCTGAAGCGCCCGAATGGTGATGTGGTTATCCAAGACATCCCCATGGTGGACCAGGGGCCAAAGGGCTACTGCGTACCCGCCACGGCTGAGCGCGCCATGCGTTACCTCGGTGTTTCGGCCGATATGTACATTCTAGCCAATGCAGGTGGGACTGGATATGGCGGCGGCACCAGTGTTTCCAAACTGCTGGAGGGAGTTGGCCGTTACATCCGCGCCAAGGGACGTTCCTTTGATACCTGGGAAGGCGCCATGTCCGTGCGAGATCTGGCCAAGCACATCGACAAAGGCATCCCCGTCATTTGGGCACTCAGCAGCACGAAGGCCTTCAATGAAACCGCCAACCGCCGGACCGATGAGCGCAAGACCGTCACCGAATGGAGCGAATGGAAGAAAAAGCTGGCCGTGGACACAGCGGATAACGTCCTCATGCCTGATAGTGAATCCGGCCACGTGGTGCTCATTATCGGCTACAACAAAGAAACGGGCGAAATCGCCTTCAGCGACAGTTGGGGCGAACGCTTCATGGAGCGCTGGATCACCATCAAAGAGGCCGACCTCGTCTCGCAGAGATACTACTACGTTGTTGGGTTTTGAGCGGGAAGGGGAGGTTTAACGGTCCGCCCAGCCAATATGCGTGATTTTTAGATCTCCATCCGCAATATCCTCCCAATATTCAATGGCAAACCGGCCCATCACGCAGCCAGCAATTCTGCGGTCAGTGGCGTCGCGTCTCTCGTATTCTGCATGATATGAGGGGAACTCACGGATGGCTTCTAATTTCCTGCGGAGGAGTTGCCTGTCAGCGGCACGCAAATTCAGCAAAAACTCTATTGCCTCATCCAGCAGAAAAAGACGGTACCTCATGGTGCTTCTTCAGCGTCTTTGGCATCGAGTTTTGTCTCGACTTCTTCCCACGGAATCCAACGTGAGGGCGATTTATCATTCAGTGCTGCGGCAGTCCGTGTAGCCCAATGAGGATCGGACTCCCGCGCCCGCAAATCGATCAAATAGCCCATAAGCTGGTTGCGACCTTCCGGAGGGAGGCTGGCAATCTCCTGTTTTAAGGATTCTAAGCTCATGAAAGAATAATCCTCTAAATCAGCCAACAATCAAGGCAAGGGAATAGCCTTGCCCACCCAAAGGCGCGCTGAGGTCTCACTTCGTCCTGAAATAAGCATGCCCCGGATCACCCTTGCTCAGCAGGTAGGCGAGGAGGTCAAGGATGTCGTCTTCGCTGAGCATGTTCACAAGACCGGCGGGCATCATGGAGGTTTTGCTGGGCTCGATGCTGGCGATGTCGCCGCGTTTCAGGCTCTGATTGGCGTTGGGGTCCATCATGTTGATGTTCACCATCAGGGTGTCTTCCTTCAGGTTCATGATGCGGCCGACGACGAGGCTGCCGTCCTTCATTTTGAAGTCCATGCTGCCATACTGATCGCTGATTTCCTTGCTCGGTTCGATGATGGATTCCAGGAGGTCTTTGGGGCCAAACTTCCCACTCACACTCGTCAGGTCAGGGCCCACAGCACCGCCTTCAAAGTTGAAACGGTGGCAGGCATAACAACCGATGGCACCAAAACTGTTGCGGCCATTTTCAAAATTGCGGCCACCCTCGAGCCCGACGTTGAGCACCTTTTCCAGATCCGCGACGGTCCAGTTTTTGACGTAGCTCAAAGGCTTTGCAGCAAAGGTAGGTCCTTTGGCTTCGGGTTTCGCTTCCAGGATGGGTTTAAGCGCAGCCTTTTCCTCCTCAGTCAGGCTGGCGAGGCTGTCGCGTTTAATGTCCTCAATGAACAGACCGAAGCTGGCCCCGCCTGTATAGGTAGCGGCGCGCTGGAACCACTTGAAGAACTCCTCGCGCAGGGCGGGTGTCCAGCCTGCTTTGGCCAGGCGCAGAGTTTTGGCATAACCGATCTGCTCTTCCTGGGTCGGGGCGCTGTTCACCAGCGGTACGGCTTTGGCGACGACGCTTCCATCTCCCAAATAGACCAGCATTTCACACAGATCCTGGCTGAAGCCGATATCCTTGTGTGGGAAGAGCGGGGCAAAGCGGGCAATGGTGTTTTTCTTTTGTTCCATCGTTGGTTCGCCGAGGCGCAGGAATGCCAGTGTGTAATTGCGCAGCAGCGTCGTCTGGCCGAGTAGGTCCAGCCCTTCGAGCGGGATCTTGTCCAGCGCGGTGATCACGGCTCCTTGATCTTCCTTGGCTCCATGCCGGATCAGCCCCATGAGTGCGGTGAGGGCAGCGCGAGGCTCTTTTTCGCCCAGAGCCTGGTCTTTCCAGGAGGCGACGGGCTGATGCTCAATGGCGATACGAGCTGCATTGCGGATCAGGCGGTCACCGTGTCCCAGATATGGCCACGCGGTCGCAAGCGCCTGCGGGTCCTGCTTGCCGTGGAACTGCTCCAGGCTCCGGCGCAGTTCATGCAGAGTCTTCACTTCACCTTCCAGTTTCATCGGCTGCGGAGCGGTGGATTCGCTGCCAGCATAGGTCACTCGATAAAGGGCCGATTGAGTCTTGCGTCCGCCGATGGCGAAGTACATGGCACCGTCTTTCGGGTTGATGAGCAGGTCCGTCAGCGGCAGCGGCTGGGCGCTGATGAACTCTTCAAAATCCGCTGCATACCCGGCTCCGTCTGGCCGCAGATGCACGGCGTACATCTTGCCATAGCTCCAGTCATTGATGAAAAAAGCCTCCTGATATTTGGCAGGAAATTTGGCTCCGTAACCGAACTGCGTACCGGTAGGTGAGCCCGGGCCAATGTCCTTCACCGGAGGCACACTGTCCTCCCAGCGCACCGGCCATTTGGCTGATCCGTTGCGCCAGCCAAACTCACTGCCGCTCAGCACCTGGCAGACACGCGTGGGGCGATACCATGGCAGGCTCATGTCCCATTCCATGTCCGCATCGAAGGTGAAGAGGTCCCCCTCATGGTTGAAGGCCGCACCGTATTCATTGCGGAAACCGGTGGTGATCAGCTCCCACTCCTTGCCATCCAGGCTGACCTTCGCTACCCACCCGCGTGGGGCCAGGGCATCCTTCATGAAACCACGGCCATAGATGCGCGGCAGCAGGATGTCTTCCTGCCACACTGCCGGTACGCGGTTCTTGGTGTATTCCGTCAGCGGCGTCTGGTTTCCCACGATGACGTAGATGCTCTCGCCATCCGGCCCCGGCACCACATAGTGGGGGCCATGCTCACCCGCCCGTTCGGTATACCCACGCAGCAGTTCTACCTTATCGAAAAGATCGTCGCCATTGCTGTCGCTGACTTTGTATAAACCGCGCCCCTGGTATTCATCCCCGTTTACTTGGAGATAAATCGCCCCCTTCACAAAAGCCATTCCCTGCGCCGCGCCGATGGGCAGATCCATTTTCTCGATCTTCGTCTCCGATGAGCTGCCGCCCAAAGCAGGCGGGGTGATGCGATAAAGCGGCCCGTATTGGTCCGAGGCGATCAGCCGCCCCTTATCATCCAGGCACATGCTCACCCAGGACCCCTGCTCCGCCTTCGGCACCGTATAAAGCAACTCCACCTGGAAGTCCTTTTTGACCTTGATCTGCGCCACCGGTGTAGCGGCTTCATCAGCCATTAAACTGGAGGTTAAAAAAGCGAGCGGGAGAAGATAACGGATCATGGGACGGTTGGATGAACGAGCAGACAAAACGAAAAACGCTGGCACCTGAAGCCAGATCAAAGCGGGACGCACAAAAACGCGCCCCAGTTGAGCTGGCTTGCATTTGTCGAAGATTCAAAGACGGCTGGCGAGAAAAAACTCACTCCGTCATCGGATCCGCTTTCCTCACGCCGCGTTCCGCTCAATCCGCTTCCGCAGAATCGGCGGCCGCTCGCCCTTCACCACCGCTTCATTGATGGCGACGGAACGCACATCCACGCGGCTAGGCACATCATACATCACATCCAGCATGATGCGCTCGAAGATGCTACGCAGTCCGCGTGCACCGGTGCCGCGTTTCACGGCCTCGCGCGCCATGGCCAGCAGGCCTTCTTTGTTGATGGTCAGGTCCACCCCGTCCATGTTCATCAGCTTGGCATACTGCTTCAGCAGAGCGTTCTTCGGCTCCGTCAGCACACGCACCAGTTCCTGCTCCGTCAGTGCTTCCAGCGAGCAAATCACCGGCAGGCGACCCACAAATTCCGGGATCAGGCCATAGCCTAGCAGGTCCTCAGGCTCCACCAGCAGCGGGCCTTTTTTCTCCTCTTCCTGCACTGGGGCAGGCATGTTGAAACCCATCGTCTGCTTGCCCTTGCGGCGTTTGATGATCTCCTCCAGCCCCACAAAGGCACCACCGCAGATGAACAGGATGTTCTCCGTGTTCACCTGGATGTACTCCTGCTGCGGATGTTTGCGGCCACCCTGCGGTGGCACGTTGCAGACCGTGCCTTCGATGATCTTCAGCAGCGCCTGCTGCACTCCTTCACCAGACACATCCCGGGTGATGCTCACGTTGCCCGTAGTCCGGCCGATCTTGTCGATTTCATCAATGTAAATGATGCCGATCTCCGCCTTCGCAATGTCATAGTCCGCCGCCTGGAGCAGACGCAAAATGATGTTTTCCACATCCTCCCCCACATACCCCGCCTCCGTCAGCGTGGTCGCATCGGCGATGCTGAAGGGCACATTGAGGATCTTCGCCAGCGTCTTGGCCAGCAGTGTCTTGCCACAGCCTGTGGGCCCCAGCAGCAGCACGTTGCTTTTTTCCAGCTCCACATCATTCGGGTCCGGCATCTTACGCGGGCTGCTGTCCTTTCGGGCTTCCTGCTGCTGGCTGTGCAGGATGCGCTTGTAGTGATTGTGCACCGCCACGCTGAGCACCTTCTTGGCATGAAACTGGCCGATGACGTGCTGGTCCAGAATTGCCGAAATATCCGCCGGGCGCGGCACCGTCAGCGCCGGAGTCGTTTCAGATTCCTGCGCGGCCTCCTTATCCAGGATGGCTTTGCATACGCCGATGCAGTTATCACAGATATAGACCCCGGGTCCGGCGATGAGCTTCCGTACCTCCGCATGGCTTTTGCCGCAGAAGGAGCACAAGGTTACTGTGGAAGCACGAGGCATGGCTTTAGTGTCGCATGAAGAGGGGGGAGCAGTCAAGCGGCCAAGGCAGGGTCAAAGGAGTCAAAATTGAACTCCTCCTCGCCTGACTTGCTCTTGCATTTGGACAGCCGGACCGGCCTCCACGCTCATTCCTTTATGCTGTTGTGATCGGGGGCAGCTCGCGATTGCTCTGCAGCACCTTGTCCACCAGGCCGTAAGCAGCCGCTTCTTCGGCGCTCATATAATTGTCACGGTCAGCATCACGCTCGATCACTTCAGGCGTTTTGCCACAGTGGTGAGCCAGGATGCGGTTAAGCCGGCGCTTCAGTTTGTACATGAAGTCCACCGTACGTTCCACATCGCTCGCCGTGCCCCGGGCACCGCCGGACACCTGGTGGATCATGATGTCGCTGTTCGGCAGGGCAAAGCGCTTGCCCTTCGTGCCAGAGGCCAGCAGCACCGCACCCATGCTGGCGCAGATGCCGATGCAGTAGGTATTCACATCGCAGGTCACGAACTGCATCGTGTCATAGATGGCCAGTCCGGCTGTCACAGAGCCGCCAGGGCTGTTGATGTAAAAATGAATGTCCTTTTTAGGGTCACTCATCTGCAGGAAAAGGAACTGGGCGATGATGACATTGGCCACCTGGTCGTTCACCTCGCTGCCGAGGAAGATGATGCGGTCCTTCAGCAGGCGGGAGAAAATGTCGTATTGCCGCTCATTTCGACCCTCTGTTTCAATGACGGTCGGATAGATGTAGTTGCTGGGAGACGGCGGGGCGATGGAGCCGGGAAAGTCGGTTGGGGAGTGGGACATAAGGTATGTATCTGTAATCAAGGGGTGGCGACCCGGCTTGTCAAACAAGGCCATCACTTCCGGCCAAACATTACGCTCCTTTTGGTCGCCGGGATGTAAGTGTGAATTCCGTGGCACGAAAAAGCACTTGCCGAATGGCCGTCTGCCCCTACTTTTGCCGCCCTTTTGCCGGGCACCGTTGTCAGGCAAAGGGAAAGACAACCTTAAACCGCCTCCCCTTTCGGATCTGTGCCTCCTGGCATTGAGCGTCCGCTCCCTGAGCGAAACGTGCGAAAGACCGGCACCTTACACTACCTCATGTCCCAAGCACTCGCAGAACTCGTCGAAGCCGGAGTCCATTTCGGTCACCAAACCAAGCGTTGGAACCCGAAGATGAAGCCTTTCATCCTGGATTCCCGCAATCAGATCCACATCCTCAACATCGAGGAGACCCTCAAGCAGATCGACACGGCTGCTGAATTCCTTTCCGAACTCGCCCGCAAAAACAAGCGCATCCTCTTCGTCGGCTGCAAACGTCAGGCCCAGGAAGCCATCCGCGAAGCTGCTGAAGCCTGCGGCCAGTTCTACGTCAACCATCGCTGGCTCGGCGGTACTCTCACGAACCTCGAAACCATCCGCAAGAGCGTCGCCCGCCTCGCTTATCTGGAAGAGATCGAGAAGAAGCCTGAGTTCAAGCTCATGTCCAAAAAGGAGCTCGCCAGCCTTAACCGCGAGCGTATCAAGCTGGAGCGCAACCTTCGTGGCGTTCGCGGCATGGACAAGTATCCTGATGCCGTCGTCATCGTGGACTCCGCTCGTGAGCACATCGCCGTTCATGAAGCCCGCCGCCTCGGCATCCCGATCGTCGCCCTCGTGGACACCAATGCCGACCCGGACAAAGTGGACTACCCCATCGCCGCCAACGACGATGCCATCCGCTCCATCCGCATCATCCTGCAGAAGCTGATCGACCCCGTCATCACCGCCACTGCTGAGCTCAAGAAGTAAGAGCCCCAAACTCCCAACCCCACTCCCCTTTAAAGACACATGGCTGAAATCTCCGCTAAAGTTGTCATGGCCCTTCGTGAAAAAACGAATGCCGCCATGATGGAATGCAAAGCTGCCCTCAAGGAAGCCGATGGCGACCTGGAAAAGGCAGAAGTCATCCTTCGCAAGAAGGGCACCATCAAGGCCGAGAAAAAGGCCGACCGCCAGACCAAGGAAGGCATCATCGCCTCTTACATCCACATGGCAGGCCGCATCGGCGTGCTCATTGAGGTGAACTGCGAAACTGACTTCGTGGCCCGCAACGAAATCTTCCAGGCCTTCGTGAAGGACATCTCCCTCCACATCGCCGCTGCGAACCCTAAGTTCCTGGCTCGTGAAGAAATCTCCGAGGCCCTCATCGCCAAGGAACGCGAAATCGCTGCCGACCAGGTCAAGGGCAAGCCCGAAGCCATCGCTGAAAAGATCATTCAGGGTAAGATCGACAAAATCTTCTCTGAGCAGTGCCTCCTGGAGCAGGCCTTCATCAAGAACCCCGACCAGACCATCGGCGACTTCGTGAAGAGCAAGATCTCCGAGCTGGGTGAAAACCTCGTCGTTCGTCGCTTCGTGCGCTTCGCCGTGGGTGAAGACCTCTCCGCGTAAAACCGGCCAGTCGCTTTTAAAGCTTCAAAACCTCTCAGAGGGCGGGATGCGAATCCCGCCCTTTTTTATGCGAATCACCGGCTAAAGTATTCCTGCATTTGTAAAGGACAGCCGCGGCCGCATTTACAAGTCTTCAAAGCCGCGCATTGTACACGCAAAACCATAGCAGCAACGAATGGCAATAGCTCCGCAGGTGGCCCGTTGACACTTTTTTCGCTGACCGGCCAGAATCCGGCTCCTCTGACCTCCCGACACTATTCTATGACTTCGAAGCTCGTCTCCTCCGGAAACAACCGGCACGCCTCGGCCGGCATCTCATTATTCATTGGCCTGGCTTTGGTTTTAGTCTTTTTCGGCACCAGCGCGACGATCGCGTTCTTCAATATCAGCACCCTGCAAAAGGTAACCAACGATGTCTCCCACACTCATGAGGTGACCATAGCCCTCGAAGATCTCGTTTCGTTTGTGAAAGACGCCGAGACAGGGCAGAGAGGCTACGTCATCACCGGTGAAGAAAGGTATCTTGAACCTTATACATTCGCCCTTGCCCATATTGAGGAACGGGTGGAGGACGTCAGAAAACTGACCGCTGATAACCCGGACCATCAGGCCCAGCTTCCGGAGATCCAGGCCCAGATTGACCTCAAGCTGAAGGAGCTGGCCGAATCCATCACCGTGCGGCGTGCAGAGGGTTTTGAAGCTGCGCGTGCTATCGTGGTGTCGGATCGTGGCAAGGCCTCAATGGACAGGCTGCGGGATCGCATTGTGACCATGCAGCAGGACGAGCGCAAGCTGCGGAAACAACGCCTCGAAGAGAGGGATATCGCCTTTCGGGCGGCGGTGCAAAGCGGGCTGGTGTCAGCTCTCGTGGGGGGGCTCCTCGCCGTGGTCGTCAGTGTCCTGCTGCGCCGGACGGATCAGGCACGGTGGAGGCAGGAGTGGCTGCAGACCGGGCAGGCAGGTCTGAGCGCCAAGCTCATTGGCGAACAGCGTCTGGATGTGCTTGGGGACAATGCTTTGCAATTTCTGTGCGAATATCTCGGGGCCCAGGCTGGGGCCATTTTCATTGAAGATGGCAGTAAGTTTCGCCGCTGCGCGACCTATGCGGTGCCTTCATCGGCCAGCTTGCCGGAGAGCTTTGCACCGGGTGACGGCCTGCTTGGCCAAGCCGTCAAGGATGCACGTCCTTTCCTCGTTCGGGACGTTCCAATGGGGTATCTTAAAATTGGTTCGGCACTTGGGAAAAATCCACCGCGCCACATGCTCATTGCTCCTGCTCTCATCGATGGCGGAGTCAATGCGGTTGTGGAACTGGGCTTCTTCGAGCCCGTGCCCGAGGCTTCCATTGAACTGCTGATTCGCACCGCAGAATCCATTGGCGTGGCGGTCAATTCCGCCAAGTCCAGAGCCCGCATTTTGGAGTTGCTGGAAGAAACCCAGCGCCAGTCTGAGGAGGTGCAGGCGCAGAGCGAGGAACTGCGCGTCTCCAACGAGGAATTGGAGGAGCAGAGCCAGGCCCTTCAGAAAACGCAGTCACAACTGGAAAACCAACAGGCCGAACTGGAGCAGACCAACCTGCATCTCGAAGCGCAGGCGCGGCTGCTCGAAGCGCAAAAAGACGATCTCGTGGTGGCCAAGCTGGACCTGGAAAGCCAGGCGCGCGTGGTTGAACAGGCCAGCCAGTACAAGTCAGCCTTCCTTGCCAACATGTCCCACGAGCTGCGCACGCCGCTCAATTCTTCGCTCATCCTCTCCCAGCTTCTGGCAGAAAATCGCCACGGCAATCTCACGGAAGAACAGATCAAATACGCGCGCACCATCCAGAGCTCCGGCAATGACCTGCTCGCCCTGATCAATGATGTTCTCGACCTTTCGAAGATCGAAGCAGGCCGCATGGACCTGACGCCGCAGCGCATCAACATCACTCAGTTGCTGGAAACCTTGCGCAGCCAGTTTGAACCGGTCGCGTCCAATCGAGGTCTGGCCCTTCAGCTGACCATCGCACCTAAAGCTCCGCAAAGCATAGAAACGGATCCGCATCGCCTGGAGCAGGTGCTTCGCAATCTTTTGTCCAATGCGCTGAAGTTTACTGAGAAGGGCGAAGTGGCGATGGAAGTTGCCGCCGCCGCCCAGGGTCGTGTATCGTTTGCTGTCCGGGATACCGGCATCGGTATTGAGGCCGAGCAGCAGCGCCTCATTTTTGAACCGTTTTGCCAGGCGGACGGAACGACCAGCCGCAAATATGGCGGCACCGGTCTTGGCCTGTCCATCTCACGGGAGCTGGCACGGCTGCTTGGGGGCGAAATAGTGCTCACGAGCCAGATCGGTCGTGGCAGCGTATTCACCGTCATTCTGCCCCAGACCCTCAAAGCCGCTGCTCCTGAGGCTGAACCCGCGCCTGTCACCTACGAGCCAGCGTCCACACCTTCCCCTGCTTCTCTTCGGCCGTCTGCGCCATCCGCCCCCTCCAAGCCAGTCACGTTGCAGCAAATCGTGGCCGATGATCGGGAAAAGCTCAGCAGTTCCAAGCAAATGATTCTGGTGATCGAGGATGATGCTAGCTTTGCGGAGATCCTCACCCACCTAGCCCATGAGCAGAATTTCCAGTGTCTCGTGACGTCCAGTGCCCACGAGGCACTGGAACTGGCCCGGGAGCACCTGCCTAGCGCCGTGGTGCTGGATGTCGGGCTTCCCGATGGCTCGGGTCTTTTTGTGCTCGACCGGCTCAAGCACGATGCGCGCACGCGACACATCCCGGTGCATGTTGTGTCAGGCAGCGACTATGCGGAGAAGGCGCTTGCGATGGGAGCGGCCGGCTACATGCTCAAGCCGGTCCCGCGTGAGAAACTCGCCGATGCCTTTCAGGCGCTGGAAAAACGGCTTACACATCGGCTGCGGCGGGTGTTGGTGGTAGAGGATGATCCCATCCAGCTCGGCGCGCTTTGCTCCCTTCTTTCTTCCCGCGAGGTCGAGGCCATTGGCGCGCAGGATGCCGCAGGCTGCTTGGAGCAACTTCAGGGGGATACCTTTGACTGCATGGTGCTGGATCTTAGCCTGCCAGATGCCAGCGGTTTTGCGCTCTTGGAAAAAATCAGTGCTGACGAGTCTTATCCTTTCCCGCCTGTGATCATCTACACCGGCCGAGAACTGAGCGCCGATGAAGAACAGCGCCTGCGTCGTTACTCCAAATCCATCATTGTCAAAGGGGCCAAATCGCCGGAACGGCTGCTTGATGAAGTTGCTCTTTTCCTTCACCAAGTCGTTTCCGAACTGCCTGCCGAGCAGCAGCGGATGATCGAAAAAGCGCGAAGCCGCGAAGCCGCGTTGGAAGGTCGGCGTGTGCTTCTGGCCGAAGACGATGTACGCAATATCTTCGCCCTCACCAGCCTGCTGGAGCCGTTGGGCCTGATTCTTGAGATCGCCCGGAATGGCCGCGAGGCGCTGGAAGCACTAGAGCGCACACGCGATTCGCAGACGCCAATCGATCTCGTATTGATGGATATTATGATGCCTGAAATGGACGGCCTGACCGCGATGCGCGCCATCCGGGAGAAACCGGAGTGGAAGAAGCTGCCAATCATTGCACTAACGGCCAAAGCCATGCCGGCTGATCAGCAACAATGCCTGGCTGCAGGTGCCAACGATTACCTGGCCAAACCTCTCAATGTGGAAAAACTGCTCTCCCTCGTGCGGGTGTGGATGCCAAGATGAAAACGGATACCGCCGAGACCGAAAGCATCGAATTGAGCCTGCTTGTGGAAGCCATCTTCCAAAAGTATCATTACGACTTTCGTGACTATTCGGAGGCGTCTCTCAAGCGCCGTCTCGTGCATGCGCGCGAACGCTTTGCTTGTAAAACTTTCTCGGCTCTCCAGGAGCGCGTTCTGCACGACAGTGAAGTGCTGCCGGAAATGCTCAATTATCTCACTGTCCAGGTCAGCGAAATGTTCCGTGACCCGGACTATTTTAAGGCCCTCCGGGAGCAGGTGGTGCCGCATCTCCGCACGTATCCATCGCTGAAGGTCTGGATCGCGGGCTGCAGTTCAGGCGAGGAGCTTTATTCGATGGTCATTCTTTTTCGAGAAGAAGGACTCGAGGAACGGACCATTTTTTATGCAACTGATATCAACACAGATGCGCTGAAAAAAGCTGAGGCAGGAGTGTATGATCTGGAGCGGATTCCGCTCTTCACTTCCAATCATCAGCGTGGAGGGGGGAAGTCATCGCTTTCTGATTATTACACCACCGCCTACGGTGCCGCTGTCTTTGATAAATCGCTGCGCAAACGCACCGTCTTTTCGGATCACAGCCTGGTGTCCGATGCTGTCTTTGCCGAGGCGCAGCTCGTCTCCTGCCGTAACGTACTAATCTATTTCAACCGAGAGCTGCAGGATCGTGCGGTGGGGCTTTTTAAGGACTCGCTCGTGCGCAAAGGTTTCCTCGGCTTGGGCTCCAAAGAAAGTCTGCACTTCTCGGCTCACGCGGAGGATTTTCAGGAATTTGCCCGCAACGAACGCATTTATCAAAAACGCGGATGAACCACGAACTTGCCAGCGGAAAGATCAAGGCGCTCGTCATAGGCGGCTCGGCAGGTGCGGTGGGCGCGCTGCTGGCAATCTTGCCTCCATTGCCGCGCGATTATCCGCTGGCGGTGATGGTCGTCGTTCATCTCCCGCCCGACCCCAACAGCATCCTCGCCACGTTACTGCATGGTCGTTGTCAGATCCCGGTTAAAGAAGCTGAAGACAAGGAGCCCATCTGTGCTGGAACAGTCTATCTGGCACCTCCGAACTATCATCTGCAGGTCGAACCTGATTTTCATCTTTCGCTCTCGCAGGATGAGCCGGTGCATTTTTCCCGGCCTTCGATTGATGTCCTTTTTGAAACAGCCGCCGATGCCTATGGCGATTCACTTGCAGGTGTCGTGCTTACGGGGGCCAGTCGTGATGGCGCCCGGGGTTTGCGTGCGATTGGCGAAGCTGGTGGAGTGGTCATTGTACAGACGCCCGCAAGTGCTGAAGCTGCCACGATGCCGCAAGCGGCGCTTGACGCCTGCCCTGCGGCACGGACCCTTGATCTCCCCGAGCTCGCCGCTGCCTTGCAAACCGATCTCGTCTCCGCCCCGACATGACCCCCCCGACGATCAAGTTTCTGCTTGTGGATGATCTGGACGCCAACCTCCTGGCCCTGGAAGGTCTGCTGCGCCGGGATGGGTTGGAGCTTCTCAAGGCGCGCTCTGGGCCTGAGGCGTTGGAACTGCTGCTCGTTCACGATGTGGCGCTCGCCTTGCTGGATGTGCAGATGGCGGGTATGGATGGCTTTGAGCTGGCTGAACTGATGCGCGGCACCGAGCGCACCCGGCGCGTGCCGATCATCTTCCTCACCGCTGGCGCGGTGGATCAGCAGCGGCGCTTTCGCGGGTATGAAGCCGGTGCGGTGGATTTTATCTTCAAACCCATCGAAGCCCATATTTTGCAGAGCAAGGCCGGCATCTTTTTTGAACTGGCCAAGCAGCGCGAGGCTCTCCGCCAAAATGCCGAGGAAGCCCATGCCGCCAGCCGTGCGAAGGATGATTTTCTCGCTGCCCTGAGCCACGAACTGCGCACCCCGCTGACGCCTGTTTTGATGAGCGCGGCCTCCCTTCAGGACGATCAGCGGCTTCCTGCCGACGTGCGTGAACAGCTCGCCATGATGCGGCGTAACATTGAGCTGGAAGCGCGCCTCATCGACGATCTCCTTGACGTCACCCGCATCAGCCGTGGCAAGCTCACCATTGCCCCGATCCCCGCCGATATTCACGAACTCCTGCGGCACAGCGACGACATCATCCGCAGCGACGGACAGGATAAAAACGTGCAGGTGGACTTTGAACTCACAGCCGTGCGGCATCATGCGCTGGCCGATCCCACCCGTCTGCATCAAGTCTTCTGGAACCTGCTGAAAAACGCGCTCAAGTTTTCACCTGCCGGAGGGACCGTGACTGTGCGTACGCGTAACGATGCGGAGGACAGGCTGGTCTTGACGGTGGAAGACCACGGCGTCGGCATCAGCCCGGAGGCGCTGCCGCACATCTTCCGCGCCTTTGAGCAGGGGGATGTGGTCGGGCAGCACCGCTTTGGCGGACTTGGCCTGGGACTTGCCATTTCGCAGGCCATTGTGGAGGCTCACAGTGGGGAGATCCATGCCGACAGCCCCGGCGTTGGCCAGGGGGCCACCTTCATGGTTGCTCTGGCCACGGTGGAGGCGCCTGCAGTCGCGGCAGACACGCCGGCAGAACCCGCTTCATTGGCCCCGGCATTGCGCTTGCTCATTGTTGAGGACCATGAAGCGACTCGTACCATGCTCGCGCGCCTGCTTTCCAAAAGTGGCCATCGCGTCACACTTGCCAGTTCCATCGCCGAAGGTCTTGCCGCGGTTGCCCTGGATCATTTCGATGCTGTCATCAGCGACCTTGGCCTGCCGGATGGCAGCGGTCTGGACCTCATGCGGGAGATCCGCCGTCAGCGTCCCGTCCACGGCATCGCCCTCAGCGGGTATGGCATGGAAGAAGACGTCCGCCAGACCCGCGAGGCCGGCTTCTTCGCCCACCTCGTCAAGCCTGTCAGCATTGATCAACTCCGCCAGCTCCTCGCTCACATTCCTCAGGCGGTTAAGTGAATCTGTACAGCAGATAATATTGCAGGGAATCCTTATGCCGAGCCGTTATCACCACGCCAACGAGATAGTATAAGTGGTCTGTTCATTTGAGAATGGCTGGCCATCGTCCTGCTAATACTGCCCAACATGTTTCGCAGCAAAGTCTTCACTTTATGGTTCATCGGCATGCTCATCATTTGGGCAGGGCTGTTTTATTCCTTCTCGGATCTGTCGTTTCTGTTTTCTCATCTGCATTATCCGGTCATCATGGTCCTGGGGGCCTTTGTCGCGGGATTGACTCCTGAAGGAGGTGGGGCGGTGGCATTCCCGGTGCTCAGCGTATTCTTCAATATCGACCGCGTCATCGCCCGTGATTTCAGTCTGATGATTCAAAGCGTCGGCATGACCAGCGCCAGCATCTTCATCCTCAGTCATCGGGATAGTGTGCTGCGGGCTTACAAGCCCATGCTGTATTTTATTCCTGTGGCCTTTGTAGGTTTTGTCATTGGCATGATGACCTTGCAGACGATGCCGGTTTATATCATCCAGGCATTGTTCCTCAGCCTCATCACCACATTCGCGATCGCATACATTTATAGCAGCCATCGAGGCACCAGGACTTCGTTGGAGTTCAAAGGCGGTTGGGATACCTTTTATCTCGGAGTTATTCTGCTGGTTGCAGGCATGTGCGCCAGCCTCTTCGGGACCGGTGCAGACATCATTCTCTATACTTTGTTAGTCACGCGTTTCAGCATGAATGAAAAGGTGGCCACCCACCTCAGCATCATGATCATGGCTGCGATGAGTGTCCTGGGATATGCCTACCGTCACTTTGTGGATGCAGGACTCACCAGTGACCAGATCGGAACTTGGTTGTGCGCCTATCCCGTGGTTCTCTTCATGGCACCTTTTGGGTCCTACATTCTCCACAAGATGAACGTGGAATGGATGCTGCGTGGAGTTGTCCTTCTCAATGTCGGTCAGTTGCTCTACTTTAACATCAACAAGCCCTCTGTGGAGAAGTTCATCGCCTCCGGCATCTTCTGCATCGTCCTCATGTTCGTCTTTGCCGTGACTCTCTCCCGCCTGGCCAAAAAGAGCCGACTTGAGGATGCCTCGTTGCCCCAGCCCGAGGAGGCTTGAATCCCGCGCTCATTGGAGCACACCTAAAACGAGCTGATCCCCATCAGCCCCAAAGGGGCGCGCCAATAAACCCAGGGCAAGCGAGCTTCAGCGCGCACAGCCCTGGGGTAAGTCGGCACCAAGGACATGCTGCGAGTAAAGCCAATCAGCGGCGCTAAATCCGCTAAACTCCCGCATCAGCCCCAAAGGGACGTGACAATAAACCCAGGGCAAGCTGCGCACAAAGCCAGAGGAGCGAAATCGCCTGCCCCCGCATCAGCCCCAAAGGGGCGTGACAACAAAGCCCAGGGCAAGCGAGCCTCAGCGAGCACCGCCCTGGGTAGGCCACACATCACACACATCTGCCCTAGAGCCCTGAAAGGGCGGGACACTGCACCCACGTTCCCCCTACCACGCCCCAAATTCCAGACCGCACGCCATTCAACCGTCGCCATCCGCCATTCAACCTTCACGATGAACCGTGCCGAATCCATGATGGGTGCCTCTCTATTCCCCCGGAATATTTTTGCCACTTGGCCCAACTCAGGGGCCTACTCCCTTGTGATCCCCCGGTCAGTGGCCGGATATTGCCCGCGTGCCTGATGCCTCCGCAGTCGCCGCAAAGATGCTGGTAGCCAAAAACCTGCCTGTCCACGGTCCGGTTCGACCACTCAGGCTTCCCCAGCTTCCGCATCATCCCCACAAAACGCCCCCCATGGGGAAAAGAATCCCCACGGAAAAATGCACATTCTCAACGGATTACGCGGCGAAATCCCCAAATGGGGGAAAATTGAAATTTCTCCCCATCGTCCCAAAGGTCCGCCGCGCCCCCGGTCACCGCGTCTCAATCATCCCGCTCCTGCCGTGCATAAAAACGCTGATACAGAAACGAAGCTCCCAGCGCAATGATGGCCACCACGATCAGTGCCCCGATGCGGTAGATGCTTTCGATGTTGGCCAGATCGTGGAAAAACAGCTTCATCAGCGTGACGCCCATCAGCGCGATTCCCGCATACCGCGCACCTTTGGCATCCACACGGAAACCGATCACCAGCAGCCCCAGGGCAAACAGCGCCCAGGCGATGCTGAAAGTCATGCTGCGGGCGAAGTCACCTCCCCATTGGGTCGAGATAAAGGCCTCACCTGCCGGGGTGAAATAATCGGCGATTTGAATATTCACGAGCAGGAACAGCAGGATGCCGCCATAGCTCCACAGCAGACCGCGCAGGTTCACCTCGCCCATCCGGTCCCTGGGAGGAGCCAGCCACCAGGCCGCGGCAAACATCGCCAAGGCCGCAGTGCCATAGGCATAGAGAAACCAGTTCCAGATAGGTGTCTCGCTACGCTCCTGGTAGCTCAGCACCGCCGGATTCAGCGCCAGCCGGATAAAGGTGGCGGTCAGCAGGCCCACACCCACTCGCCGCAGGCCATCGTGCGGTACGCGTGTATAGAGCCAGCACAGGGCCGCACCCTCCATGGCCCAGCCCAGCGTGATCCATTGTTCATTGAACTGGATCGGAAAGATGAGCGTGATGAAGGCCAGCGCCACCCCGCCAAACCAGGCCAGTTGCGTATTTCGCACCAGCCGATGAATGGCGTTTTCACCAGCCAGCGGCATCTTCAATACCACAGACAGGGAAACCAGAGGCGGCAGAGCCAGCAAAGCAGGCACCCACCCCATCTGCTCCTTCATTCGAGGCAGACTGTCACACACCTTATAGATCAGGAATCCCTGAAGCAGCCAAGTGATGGCCGAAATGACCCAGGGCAGCGCCACCTCCTGAAAGCGCGATCTCCAAAGGAACGGATAACCAGCGAAAAGCGAGGCCACTCCCAGAAACCAGCCCAGGGCCACCCACGGCTGCTCGGCGGTGTAGTGCAGGTCCATCCACACATACTCCAGCAGCCACATGCAGACCAGGGCCGCCATACCCAGGGCAGGCAGGCGGGACAGTCGCATCAGCACCAGCAGTCCCAGACACAGCAGAAGACCGAGCGAGAAAACCGGCGTCGGATTCACCAGATTCAGCCGATAGGTGGCGATGATCAGCAGGATGAAAGGCAGGCTGGCGGAGGCCATCGGCAACTGCCCCTCCAGACTTGTCAGCCACTCACTGCCTCGCGGTTTTTCGCCGCCTTTACGCAGCCGTACCCGAGCCGAAAGTACGGCCCCCGCCGCCGCAAATACCAAGGCGAAGCCTCCCAGGGTAAGCAGGAAACTCCAGGGCCCGGCCAGCGGATCCAGGCGGAAGAGCCAAAAGCCCACCGCCAGCAGCGTCACACACAGCGCCAGCAGTACCGGTGCCAGTGCCAGCGTCACGCCGGCCACCGCGATGGTCATCAGATTCAGCAGCAGCACCGTTGGCCAGATCAGCCAGGGCACTTCAGGCAGGGCAAACATCGGCCCCAGCACCAGCAACACCGCCACCGGTCCCAGCCAGATGCCATGCTGCTGCGCCTGCATCGTTTCCGGGCGTTTCCGCATCGCCAGCAGCGCAAAGCCCGTGTGCATCAGGCCGAAGACCAGATAGCTCAACAAGGCCGCCATCAAAGTGGCTTCTGTCAATCGAAGGGAACTCCAGACCGCCAGATGTACAAAGCTCAGGAGGGCGGCCAGCCATTGCGCCATCGCCACACGTGGCTGCACCCAGATTTGCAGCAGCACCGCCGCATTCAGTGCAAAAAGAAACCCGTTCAGCACCACCGGCCGCGACGTGATGTAATCATGCTCCAGAAACAAGAAGGCCACGATGAAACTCCACGCCGCCAGGGCCAGTCCTCCATAGGCCGGATACAGAGAAAAGGACTCTGTCTTGGCCGAACTAACAGTATCGCGAGACCGCGCCTGCAACCACCACGTAGCCCCGGCGAACAGCGCCGGGAAAAACACATGCACCGTGACCGGGATCCAGATTTTCGCGCTCAGATGGTATTCGCCTTTCCAGAACCATTCCATGAACCAGCCCGCCTCCAGCAGCAGGGTGCCCGCCGCTCCGCAGGCGATGAGATAATACCAGCCACGCTTCTTGGCCACGGCCATCAGCCCCAGATCAATCAGCAGCAAATAGCCAAAAAGCCCCAGCGGGTTATCCACACCCGTATTGACAAAGATGGGAGTCAGGAATCCGCCCGCCATCCCCAGCACAGCGATCACGGGTGCCTCCATCCGCACCGACAGCACAAAGGCCCCGGTGGTGATCAGCGACATATAAACAAAGGTGCTCAGGGTGCCAAACGCCGGGAAATGGTACAGCGCATGGGCCGCATACGTCACCCCATACAGAATCAATACACCCGTGGCAGCCAGGGTCTGCGCCAGCACCGCATAGTCCTTGCTGCGCCTCATGATGATACCCGTGACCACCAGTCCTCCCCCAATAAGAAATCCGATGCCGGTCCGCAGAGCCGGGGAGATCAGATTTCGCTCAAAGGCATATTTCACAAAAAACACGATGCCCAAAAACAGCGCCAGTCCACCGATCCAGGCGAACAGTTTGACTCCCAGAAACTGCTCCAAAGAGATCTCTGGCCGGGCTGCCTTGACAGGTCGGCGCATAGGCTTTGGAGCAGGAATCTTGGGGGGACCTGCTGCTTCGAGTGGGGGAAGTACAGGGGTCTCTGCGATCCTTTCAAAGACCGGCGGTGGCAGGGCTGGCGGGAGAATGGTCGGCTCCTGATGAATGACGGGTGGCTCATCCCTGACTGTGGCTTGAGTCACCACCTGCGGAGGAGGAGGAGCGATAAACACCTCTTCCTGTATCGGCGGCAGAGAGGAACGAGATGGCAGGTCAGCCTTCAGTCGCTCCACCTCAGCGCGCAACTGGTTCACTTTTTCCTTCAGCCCTTGGCTTTCCTTCCTGGCCTCAGACGCCAGATACCAAGCGATTCCGGGTCCTGCCAAAAGGTAAAACAGCAATCCAAGCCCAAGGAGTATGCCCAAAATTTCCATGGCCCATCTTCAACCAAGCCAGAGCCAATGCGATGAAGAAATGCGAACCAATAAAAAGCCTGGCCGCCTCAATGATTGAGACGGCCAGGCGGGCAATGTGGTTTTTCAGGTCAGGCTTAGAAGCTGATCCGCACACCCACTGTTACGTTATGGGAGTCATAATTTGTCCGGCCAAGCTGGCCGGTGTAAAACGCATACGCAGCGACGGAAGGATTGAATTGAACCGTCACCCCGGCGGTCACCAGTGCGCTGTCGCGGCCCATTTCAGGGCCATCCACGGTGAACACTGGACCTGGGCCCGAGGCAAAGGAGGAATCAATGGACTGGGTAGCGTCCATGAACTCATGCTGCCAGGTCACCCGTGCCTGGGGTGTGATGCGCACGCGGCCGGCTGGAATGACATAGCTGATCTTGGCACCCAGGTTGGTGCGCAGGGATTCCTGCTCCTGGTCTCGATAGCTCAGTGGTGTCAGGGAACCGGATTCGTTAAAGCCATCGATACCCACCCGAGTATAGGCGACGGAGGCGACCGGACCGAAAGTCAGATTGCCCGCACGGAAGTCATACCCTGCATTCAGCATGCTGGTGAATTCCAGTCCATCGGTATCCCCTGTGGCACGGCCCAGAAGAGCCAGGCGGTCGGTGT
This sequence comes from Prosthecobacter fusiformis, assembly GCF_004364345.1. Classification (NCBI taxonomy): domain Bacteria; kingdom Pseudomonadati; phylum Verrucomicrobiota; class Verrucomicrobiia; order Verrucomicrobiales; family Verrucomicrobiaceae; genus Prosthecobacter; species Prosthecobacter fusiformis. The sequence continues at coordinate 643,943 of NZ_SOCA01000003.1, forward strand.
CATACGAGTTATAAGCCAGACCGACCAGACCGTCGAGGTAGAAGCCGCCTTTGAAGAATGTACCATACAGTGCAGCGCGAAAGCTGTCTGTTTCGATGCTGCCACCATTGATCAGGCTGGCCTCACTCTGGGCGTATCCGCCCATGATGCCCAGTGCCAGAGTTTCGTTAACCAGATAGTCGGCACCCATCATGGCACCATACATGGTGAAATCAAAACCCTCTGCATTGGAGGTGCTGCCGACATTGGCATTGCCGCCGAGGCCTTCCACAAAGATGTTCCAGCGACCTTCAGGCGTTTCCACGGCTGCTGTTTCTTCAACGTGTTTGCCATCCGCAGATGCGGTGATGGTGTGGCTTTCTTTGTCACCCATCGGACGTCGGGCTCCCTGGCGCACAAACTCCAGATGCTGGGTGATGCTGGCCGCCTGCATTTCAGAAGCATGGAAGCCCATTTGGAAAATGGCGGTCATTTCTTCTGGAGCAATCAGGTCATAAAGGCCTGGCAGACTGGCGAGGGGCTGGGCATTCAGAAACGCAAGAGCACCGCTGGTGCCTGGATTCAGAAAGGCGAAACCATTGAGGCCACCGGCTACCGAGCGCTGATTGCGGGTAAGGCCAGGAATGGAGGTATACGGATCGCGGACCCAGACCACATTGACATCGTTCACGTAAGTCAGCGTTGGATACAGCAGAGTCTCGCCCTGCTCATACACGAACGTCTGTTCAAACTCCTGGTTATACATCGTAGCCACCGGGAAATCGGAAGCAAACGTGCCGATGACGCCGGTCGTGGTGTCGATGATGGTCTGGATGTCCCCGGTCGGATTGCCCGCCCAAGCACCATTGGGGACATAGCTGCCTGTATCGTCCTGATAAAGGTACACGATGCCACCGCCGAGGTTGGCTCCACCAGTCACATCGTAGTGAGTATAATTCGCTGGAGTAGTGCCCTGCAAATGGAAGCCTGTCTCTCCTCCGGTCTGTGTATAACCGCCAACACTGATCTCAAGGATCGCATTGTCGAAGGTATCCACGGTGCCATTCACAATCGTCAGTGTGCCTGCACCATAAGCATCGGCAGTGCCTGCCAGGACGGTGCCTGGGGTATTGATGGTGGTTCCACCCAGCATAAGGCTGTTATCGCCGTTCAGGACTGTGGTGCCAATGCTCGTGATGAGCATGCTGCCGGTCCCGCTGATGATGCTGGTTCCTGCCTGAGTATTGTCACCACCGGAGATCCACTGGATCTGTCCATTGTTGACGATGTCATTGCCCCAACTGCCTGCATCCGCCAGATTGATCTGCAGCACTGCTCCCAAAGCGATGGTGACATCCGAAAGCACATTGATGGACCCTGTCGAGCCATTCCCCACCTGGAGAGTGCCGTCGGCGATGGCCGTATCACCCGTGTAAGTGTTCGTATTGGTGAGCGTGAGCACACCGTCGCCATCTTTGGTAAGTCCGATCGTGCCACTTACGACTCCAGAGAGCGTCAGCTCCCCGCCGTTAACCGTGATCAGATTGGCCGCGCCAGCCAGAGCCACATTGCTGCTGATGGTGACCGGCCCTGCTCCCGCACCCACCGTGATGGCCGAAGGAAGCAGCCCTGAGATAGTGAGTGTGGAACCTGAGATGGATTGCACGGCACTATCATTAATAGTTAGGCTGGATATGGTCTGGTTGGCACCCAGCGTGGTATTGGCGCTGTTTGCTGGAGAGTTGCTTGAGAATACAACATCGGCATTCGGTCCCAGAAGCGTGTTTGCGGCCACTCCTGTAATATCCAACGTCCAGTTGGCATCAGACCAGGAATTGCTCGTCTGTCCGTCCCAATAAGTTTGTCCATGTGCGGGATTGATGAAGAGGGCAACACCTGCTGCGCTGAGAAAAAGGCCGTGGAAGGCGGTTCTAAATGAAAACCGTCTTGGTTTGGGCGGCGTATATTTAGGGTCAAGGGCATAACCTTGAGTTCCATTCTCCGGTGTTGCTGTGTGTTTCATAATCATGGGATGTCGGTTTGAATGCCGCATGTGCGGCCTGGCAATTGCATGCCAACATGACCCCCTGAAGAGAGACCCATTCGGATCGCCGCTGTCTAAGAAGGGTCATGCTTGCCCGTTCATTCGGGAGGCTGAGGAGTTCCGGTTGTGTTTAAATCGGAGGGATTTTATGTGATTATGGTAGTATAACTCGAATTTCCATTATTAAGGCGGCTTACAACAACGGTTGATCCATCAATGCACAGCCACCCATAAAGGTTATACATAGCATCGCTAAAGCGCCCAATCCTTTGGATTAACAAAAGGGATCGTACCAATTCCCAAATAAAAAGCCCTGCCAGACCAGAGATCATAACAGGGCGTGATAGACAAGGTCGCAGGTTTCTATGACCCTCCGCCACCACTGGTGCCTGAGCTGCCTCCACCGCTGCCGCCCGAGCTACCACCACCGCTGGAGCCCGAACTTCCGCCGCCACTGGTGCCTGAGCTACCGCTTCCGCTAGTGCCCGAACTGCCGCTTCCGCTAGTGCCCGAACTGCCGCTTCCGCTAGTGCCTGAGCTGCCGCTTCCGCTGGTGCCTGAGCTGCCGCTTCCGCTGGTGCCTGAGCTGCCGCTTCCGCTAGTGCCTGAGCTGCCGCTTCCGCTAGTGCCTGAGTTAGAGTTGGTGCCGGTGGAATTAGGATTGCTGCTATTGCTATTAGCATTGCTCCTTGTTCCTGTGGCATTGGGGTTGGTGGTATTGCTATTGGCGTTGCTACCATTGGCGTTGTTGCCGTTGGCGTTTGTGCCTCGATTGAAGCCGTTGGCGTTGACGCCCGTATTGGCATTTACACCTGTGTTGTTAGGGGTGTTGGTGCCCATGGCAGGATTGGTGGTCGTTCCTGTGGCTGGGTTTGTGTTATTTACGGAGCCATTGCCGCTAGCGGGGCTCTGCATGGAAGCGTTACCGCCTGACATTTGGCTGGAGGCTTGGGCAAACTCACTCTGGTCCAGTGTGCCGTCGCCGTTAGTATCAAACTGACGGAAACTGTCCTGTGAAGCAGTCTGTGTATTGGTTGTCTCTCTGCTGGGCAGGACGTTTTGGCCAGCCGTGCTACCTGTGCCGACGGGTCCTTCCGAAGGAATGACGGGTGCGCCGGTTGCGGTGGTGCCCTGGCTTTGGGCATAGATCATCACAGGTGCAAAAGTGATGCCCGTGATCAACAATGTTCTAACAAATGAAGTTTTCATGTGGGTTGGAATGGGGTGAATGCATGGCCCCCATAGAGTCGGAAAAGTTCTTTCCAGCCCGGAGGTTGCAAAGGGGTTCGCAACAGCCAAACGGACCGGATGTCTGTTCCCGTTATTCCCCACTCACCATCGTCCGCGTGATCACGGATTCTTTTCCACGTATAACTTTACGCCATCGGCGCACATACGTGTGGAGTTAGTCATTTGGTGCAAGTCCCAGCCTGCTGGCGAAATACCTGCGGCGGTGGCCAGGGCGTGTTCGGTTTCCTCGTATCGCTGCTGGATTGCTTCGGTCGTGAGTCCTTCCGCCAGCCACTGGCGCACATTCTGGTTCACTTCTTCGATACGCTGGCGGTAGCGGGTCAGGTGAGAGCGCACATCTGTGATCCCGCCAAAGTGGGTGAGGAAGAGGCGCTTGAAATCAGCGGACAAGAGGCGGTCCACTGAGCCGATATAAGCAGGTGGGTCAAACTGAGGCGGGGCTGCGGTGACGGAAAGATAAGGACTGTTTCCCAAACGCAGTCCGGCCACATCACCGGTGAAGCAGGCATCCTCAATGATGAAGGCGTGATGATGGCGGGCATGGCCTGGTGTATCCCAGGCGGTGAATTTCATGGAGCCGACGGTGACGCTCTCTGCGTCCATGAGCGGAGTCACGCGTTCTTCCGGGGCGGGCAGCATATCTCCCCACAGGGTATCCATCTCGTCAGCATACACGCGCCGGGCACTGTCGATCAGGCGACTAGGATCCACCAGGTGGCGGGCAGCACTGGGATGGCAGAAGACCTGGGCACCCTGCTGGGCCCACCAGCCTGCGGCTCCGGCATGGTCCAGATGAATGTGGGTGACGAAGACGTGGCGGATGTCATTGACCGCGAAGCCTGCCTCCATGACCGCTTGACGGAGGGCAGGAAGGGTGGAGCCGGGGCCGGTTTCGATCAGGGCCAGGCTGCCTTCACTTTCGACCACATAGGCCGCGATGAGGCCGGGGGTGTTTTGGAATTTGAGGTCGAGGGTGTGAACGCGCATGCTGGGAAAGAAATCCGGGGGAAGGGAGAATGCCATCAGCGGCGGAAATTCCAAGGACGTTTCCATTCTTGATCACGGCGCTGGTTTCGCGCACAGAGCGGGATGCGAATAGCCATTTACTGCGGGTCCAGCGGCGGCCATGAGTCTTTATACCGGAATGCGGCAGAGGCGGTAGCCAGTTTTTTGGCCCGCGAAGGGATAGGACTGGTGTATGGCGGCGGCAATGTGGGGCTGATGGGAATCATCGCCAATGCTGCGCTCAAAGAGGGTGGCGAAGTTATCGGAGTGATCCCCCAGGCACTCATGGACAAGGAACTGGGTCACGGTGGAGTGACGGAACTGCATGTGGTGCGCTCCATGCACGAGCGCAAACAGCTCATGGTGGACCTCAGCGATGGTTTCATCGCACTTCCGGGTGGGTTTGGCACACTGGATGAACTGTTCGAGACGCTCACTTGGCTGCAACTCAGCTTTCATGAAAAGCCGGTCGGGCTGCTGAATGTGAACGGCTTTTTTGATGGTTTGCTGACTTTCCTGGATCACATGACGGCCCAGGGTTTTCTGAAACAAGAGCATCGGGACTGCCTGCTGGTATCTGATGATCCTGCGGAACTGCTATCCAAGATGCGTCAGTTTCGTCCGCCGGAATTGGGTAAATGGATCGAGACGATGGTGCTGGCGGAGAGATGAGGTTTCAGGATTCAGTCCTGACTTCCTGCATGATCCACTGGGCATAAGCTGCACTGGCCTGTGCAGCAGGCAGGGCGATGATTTCCGGCACCTCGTAGGGATGCAGTTCCCGCAGACGTTGCTCAAGGGCGGGATAGGTCTGGACGGTGGTTTTAAAGATGGCTAGCACCTCATTGCTGGTTTCTACGGCCCCCTTCCAGCGGTAGATGGATTCCAGGTTAGGACACAAATTGACACATGCGGCCAGTTGCGATTCGACAATCAATGTGCCAGTATGTCTCGCTTTATCGAGGTCGGGAAACGTTGAGAAAACAAGCAGTATGTCCGTCATGTTCGCCATTGTATGAGATCTGCCTTCATAGACAAGCTTCTGAAACGCATGGACCGCCTGGAACCGGCGGAGGTCCAGGGCGTGATTTTGGAGCTGATGAAGGAAAAAGGTTTCTTAGAGAAGACCTTTCAGGCGCTGCAGGAGGGCGTCATTCTGCTGGATACGGAAAGCCGTGTCACCTACGTCAACAGTGCGGCCTGTCAGCTTTTTGGTCTGAAGGAGGAGCAGGTGAAAGGGCAGAAGCTGACCCAGGGCATGCGCGGGCTGGACTGGGGAGAACTCCTGAAACCAGGCACGGTCGTGAGCCGGGATATCGAGACTTTCTATCCCGAAAATCGGTATCTCAATTTCTACATCACCAGCATTGATGATGACCAGCCGATGGGTTTTGTGATGCTGATCCGCGATGTGACGGAAACGCGGAAACGCACGGAGGAACAGATCGAGAGTGAGCGGCTGAATGCCTTTACCCTGTTGGCTGCCGGGGTGGCGCATGAACTGGGAAATCCGCTCAATTCGCTGACCATTCATCTGCAATTGCTGGAGAGAAGACTGAAGAAAATGGGCAAGCCTGGGGAGCCTTTACGCGAGCACCTGGACGTGGCTACGGGGGAGATCAAGCGCATGGACGGCATCATCAGCCAGTTCCTCGCCGCCATCCGGCCGACGAAGCCGCAGTTTCAGCGTATTCACATCGCCGACCTGCTTCAGGAAAGCCTACGTTTTTTAAAACCGGACCTGGACCAGGCCAAGGTGAAGGTGCGCCTGGACTTGCGGGCGGACATGCCCTCCATGCCACTGGACGCGGACCAGATGAAACAGGCTATCTACAATCTCATCCGCAATGCCTGCCAGGCCATGCCCAAGGGTGGCAGCCTGACCATTCACGGCAGCTTCACGGACTTCGAAGTGAGACTGAGTTTTGAAGACAGCGGCAAGGGCATCAGCCCGGAGCAGATGGGGAAATTATTCCAGCCTTTTTCCACCACCCGCAGTACCGGTACCGGCCTGGGCCTGCTGATCGTGCGCCGCATCATTCGTGAGCACGGTGGCGAAATTGACATCGAAAGCCGTGCAGGCAAAGGCACCCGCGTCAGTCTGTGGCTACCGCTGGTGGAGCGGAAAGTGCGGCTGCTAGAGGCAGGCAATCCGGACTTGGCAGGCAATGCTTGATCCTTTGAAATTCATCATGACTCCTTACTACGATCCTACTGGCGACGAGATTGAGTACAGATACTTTTGCTACTTGGCGAACTTTGGATCGGGGGAAAAGGATTTGAAGTTGTTGTCAGTTCTGTTGGCAACGGACCGGCTGGATGAAGCCAAGGTCAGACAACTAGCGTGGTCAGTGGAAATGGAAGAAAATGGATTGTCAAAACCCAGCGATGTCTTGATGAGGTGGGGGTGGTAACACGTAGCCTGGAATATTCGAAACCCGATTTGAAGAATACTTGGAGAAACGTATGACCGATCCAGCCACCATTCTCATCGTTGATGACGAAAAACATACTCGGGACGGGTTGCGCCTGTCGCTGGAGGATGACTTTGACTGCTACGTGGCCTCCAATGCGGCGGAGGCGATGGAGCATCTGAAAAATGATCAGGTGGATGTGATGCTGACAGACCTTCGGTTAGGCGAAGACAATGGCATGAAGCTGCTGGAGGAGGCGCTGCATCTGCCGCACCCGCCGGTGTGCATCATGATGACGGCTTATGGCAGCGTGGATACAGCCGTGGAGGCGATGCGGCGTGGGGCTTATCACTTTGTCACAAAACCGCTGAACCTGGATGAGGTGGAACTGCTGGTGAAGCGGGCGCTGCGCAGCCGCAGTCTGGAGCGTGAGAACAAGGCACTGAAGCAGCAGGTGGAGCAGAAGTACTCCATCGAGGGGATCCTAGGCAAGGCGGATACGCTGAAGCCTATCCTGGAAACCATTCAGCAGGTGGCACCGACCCGTGCCACGGTTTTGATTGAAGGCGAAAGCGGCACGGGCAAGGAATTGGTGGCGCGGGCTGTACACAATCTCAGCGGGCGACCCAAGGCGAAACTGGTGACGGTGCATTGCGCAGCGTTGTCCCCACAGATTTTGGAGAGTGAGCTCTTCGGTCACGAAAAGGGCTCATTCACTGGAGCGCAGGAACGGCGGATTGGCCGTTTCGAAATGGCGGACGGAGGCACTCTTTTCCTGGATGAAATTGGCGAGATCGATGCCAGCACCCAGGTGAAACTGCTGCGAGCTTTGGGGGAGCAGGTCATCGAGCGTGTGGGTGGCAGCAAACCCATCAAGGTGGATGTGCGTGTGGTCGCAGCGACGAACAAGAACCTGGCCAAGCTGGTGGAAGAGGGAAAATTCCGTGAGGACTTGTACTGGAGGTTGCGGGTGGTGACCATCCTGATGCCGCCGCTGCGTACGCGCAAAGGTGATATCCCCCTGCTGGCAGATCACTTTCTCAAAGACCTAGCCACTGCGAATGGCAAAAGCTACAAGCCGCTTGGAGAAGATGCACTGCCGCTGCTGATGACCTATGACTGGCCAGGCAACGTGCGTGAATTGCGGGCGGCCATTGAGCACGGAGTGGTGATGAGCAACAGCACACGCGTGATGGCCAAGCACCTGCCCGCTTACCTGTCCCAGCCCGGTGGGCTGGGCTGGCGTGTGCCCGTGGCCCCTGCAAAGAGTACCAACGAGACTGCGATAGATGAGCCGCCGAAGGCTGAACTGGACATCCATGAGATGGAAAAGCATCTCATTGTCGAGGCCCTGGAACGTGCCGGGAACAATCGCAGTGAAGCTGCGGATCTTCTCAACATGAGCCGGCGCACTCTCCAGCGGAAACTCAAAGAAATGGGCATGGTGCGGAAGCACCGCAAGCGGGTGAAGTGATGTAGAATGTTACTTCTTCAGCACGGGCAGCAGGGCGCGGACGGTAGTGCCCTGGTTGGGGGCGCTCTGGATTTTGAGGGCACCGTGGTGGCTTTTGATGATGCCGAGGGTGGCGGCCATGCCGAGACCACGGCCGGTGAATTTGGTGGAAAAGAAGGGGTCGAAGACCATTTGGAGGACTTCGGGACTCATGCCTTTGCCGGTATCAATGATGTCCAGGTAGAGATACTCACCTGGATCAGGCGCGGGATCGATCTGGCTATCCTGGAGATAGGCGGCATCGCATAAAAGGGTGCCGGTGCGCAGATAGACGGTGCCGCTTCCTTCGGTGGCTTCGGAGGCATTGGTGAGGAGGTTGATGAGGAGATGGCGCAGGCTTTCGCGGTCAGCATGAATGATGACTTCTGGGCCGTCATGCTGCCATTCAAGCTCATGCGTGGAGGGCAGGCAGCATTTGAGAGTGGGCAGGGATTCGTCCATGAAGGCACGCAAGCGGGTCTCCTCAAACTGGTGCAGCCCGTGGCCGGTGCAGGTGAGGAGGACACGGTTGAGCGCGGCGACGCGCTGGCTCTCCCGCAATACGCCGTCCATGAATTCACGTGTCTGCCCTGGGGGCGTTTGCAGGCGCGCTAGCTCGGCATAGCTGGTCAGTGCCTGAAGGATGTTGTTGGAATGATGACAGACGCCGTTGGCCAGGCGGTGAAGGCTTTCGTATTTTTGGGACTGGAGCAGGCGGTCTTTGAGCCGGGTCTGATGTTCCTCTGCGGCTTTGAGGGAAGTGATGTCCTCAATGACGCTGAGAAGACCGATGATGTCCCCAAGCTCGTTTTTCAGGGGCACTTTACTCTGATAAAAATGACGGGTGCTGCCGGAGGGGGAGGTGAGGCTTTTTTCACTGAGCAGGATGGAGCGGCCCTGCTGGATGACTTGCTCCTCAGTGACTTCATCTTGGGCATCATCCTTCCAAGGCAGACGGTCTGCTGTCAGGCCTTGTGCCTGCTGCGGGGAACCCAGGCCGGCGTAACCGGCGAAGACCTGATTGCAACCGAGGATGCGGGAGTCACGGTCTTTCCAGAAGACGCCGACGGGGATGGTATTGATGACGGTCTGCAGCATGGCCTGGGATTCGCGGGCCTGGCGCTCGGCATTGGTGATGCGGTTGTTTACCCGGATGAGGCCGAGGACGATGCCGCCGAGGAGAAGGGTGCTGCCAATGGTGCCGCCTAGCGTCCAGAGGAGCCAGGCGAGGTCGGTCTTGGGCTCCCGGTCATAAAGGAAACCGTCCAGGCTGTAACCGGGGGCCAGCATGCCGAGGCGGACATAGGTATCCCCGATGTGACGCCAGCGGCCTTCATTCATGTGGCCGATGTCGATGAGCTCGGAGAACATGAGGAGGGCCATTTGATCCGCCTCATCATTCAGGGCTTCACGGCTGAGCGGGCAATGGTAGCGGCCTTTGAGAAGATCGATGATCTCCACACGGTGGCTCATGGCGTACTGCCAGCCTTTGAGGGTGGCTTCGAGAAAGGCGCGGACGCGTTTGGGATGCCGGGCGATTTCATCCTCGGTGGTGAAAAGGCAGTCTCCGTAAAAATCCACACCGTAATCGCGGGGCTGGATGAGCCGGTAGGGGATGCCGAGCTTTTGGAGCTGGAAGGGTTCGTTGATGCTGTAAGCGCCCATGCCGGCGATTTCACCGGACAGCATTTTTTCCGGGCTGAATTCATAAGGGATGGTCTTGACGGCATCGGCAGCCAGACCCTCATTTTTGAACATGGCCAGCAGGGCAGGGGTATCCTCCGGCGAGGCAGCGACGGTGCGTCCGGCCATCTGGTGCGGGGTATTGATACCACTGGAGCCAGGTACGAGGAGCACCTCCGGAGAGTGCTGGAGGATGGCCGCCAGTGCGACGAGGGGCTTGCCCTCATTGCGATGAATCAGCATGGAGGAAAGAGCCACAGCATAGTGGCATTTTCCGGTGATAAGCTCATGGGCGAAATTGGTCTCAGGACCGCCTTCGACGAGGGTCACCTCCAGCCCCGCCTCCTTATAAAAACCTCTTTCCACGGCGGCATAATGGCCGGCGAACTGGAAGGCATGCTTCCATTTAAGCTGGACCGTGATGCTGTCTTGGGCGGAGATGGCCAGACCGGGCAGCAGGATGAAAAGCCAGAGCAAGAACTGCTGTAGCGTGCTTCGAAGGTTGGTGATGGACAACGTCACGTTCATTCTAGTTATCCACTTTCCCCCGCATGAATCCAGCAAGATTTGTCTTTGTACCTGGGCACTTTGGCGGATCGTGTCTGCGACATGATTCCACGATTTCTCATCATTGGCCAGGGGCTGGCGGGCACTGCGCTGGCCTGGAGTCTGCATCAATGTGGGGTGGGTTTTCTCATCGTGGACAGGGATGAAGAGTTGACCTCATCCAAAGTGGCGGCGGGGTTGGTGACGCCAATCACGGGAATGCGCCTAAATTTGAACTGGCGCTATGACACATTATATCCTGAAGCGATATATTTTTATCGCGGGATCGAGCAACGGCTGCAGGCGCGGTTTTATCATGAGGTGCCCATCATACGTCTGCTACGGGATGAGAAGGCGGCGGCACTGTGGGAAAAGCGGCGCATGCAGCCGGAAGTGCAGCCTTACCTCTGCAAAGTGGAAGGGCCGCTGGTAGATGACGCGGTATTTGACAATCCGCAGGGCGGCTTCCAGCAGCAGCACAGCGGCTGGCTGGATACAGCGGCTTTTTTGAAGGCGAGCCGGGATTACTTCGAAAAACTCGGCTGCTGGCAGGCTGGGGAGGTGTCCTGGCAGGACCTGGAATTGAAGGATGGGGGTGTGTGTTGGCAGGGCACGTTTTATACCAGCGCCCTTTTTTGCACAGGCTGGGAGGCGGCACGGCATCCATGGTTCGACTGGGTGCCCTTCCGCAGTGCACGGGGAACGGTGCTGAATGTGGAGGCGGATACTGGGGGCGAGAGCCGCATCATCAATCGCGGCTGCTGGCTGCTGCCGCGTGCGGATGGCAGTCTGCGGGTAGGGCCGACATATGAACTGGATTTTGAAGATCCGCATGTGCCTTCCCCCGTGGCCCTGGCTGGGCTGGAGCAAAAGCTGCGTGCTCTGCTGAAGCGGGACTTTTTAGTGAAAGGAAGCCAGACCGGAGTGCGACCGATCATCCAGGGTCATCAAGCCCTCATTGGCCGACATCCAGCGCGTCCGCAGATTGGATTTATGAACGGTCTCGGCTCCAAAGGAGTACTGCGTGCCCCCTGGGTGGCCCGACAACTGGTGGCGCATCTGCTGGAGGGTGCGGAGATCGAAGCGGGGCTGGACCTAGCGGGAAATTGAGAGACGCTTTGAGCAGGTGCGGGTGTGCAGCTTATTTTTTGTACGATTATACAAGTTTATACCGGCGGCATTACCCACAGCATCTTGTATAAAAACGCTCCCACGATGCCCCCGGCGACCGGTCCCAGGACAGGGATCCACGCATACCCCCAATCGGACCCACCTTTGCCGGGGATAGGCAGAATGGCATGGGCGATGCGGGGGCCGAGATCGCGGGCCGGGTTGATGGCATAACCGGTAGGGCCGCCCAGGGAAAGGCCGATGGACCACACCAGGATACCCACCAGGGCAGGGGAAAATGCTTTATCAAAACCCGTGCCAGGGACCAGATTTTCCGGGGTGAGGATGGCCAGAAGACCGATGACCAGCATGGCAGTACCGATAGCCTCGCAGATAAAGTTCGATGCCGGATGGCGGATGGCCGGCGCAGTGCAAAAGGTGCCCAGCTTGGCTCCCTGATTCTCTGTTTCCTTCCAGTGTGGCAGATAGCTCAGCCAGACGAGCACCGCGCCCAAGAAGGCCCCGATCACCTGCGCCGCGATGTAACCGGGCACCAGAGCCCATTCAAATTTTCCAATGCTGGCCATCGCCAAAGTCACAGCGGGGTTCAAATGCGCCCCGCTGATGGCACTGGTGCAATAAACCGCGATGGTGACGGCAAATGCCCAGCCTGCCGTGATGACGATCCAGCCGGAGCTGTTGCCTTTGGTTTTACCGAGCACGACATTGGCGACGACCCCGTCACCGAGCAGAACAAGGATGAGCGTGCCGATAACTTCAGCGAGAAAGGGAGACATGGCGGTTAGTGGTTGGGAATTTCCACCGCCTTTCTATCGGGATGCGATACGCACGACAAGACTGCTCTTGGGTCCGCTCAAAAAAGCCACTACTCCGTATAACGGCCTTGGCGCGGCCCCGTCATCCATTTCCAGGCGCTTTCGATGTGCTCCTGCGGATCCTTATGCAGTGCCTCCCAGCCCAGTACAGCCTTGGCTTTGGCAGGCTGGCAGATCAGTTCAGGCGGGTCACCCGCACGTCGCGGACCATAGAGCACAGGAATACTTTTACCGGTGACGGCCTCAGCCGTTTTGATGATTTCATTGACGCTGAAACCCCGTCCGGTGCCCAGGTTGACGGGAGTGGTTAGGCCTCCTGCCCGCAAGTAATCGAGTGCCAAGGCATGAGCACTGGCCAAGTCATTCACATGGATATAGTCGCGGATGCAGGTGCCATCCGGCGTGGGGTAGTCAGTGCCAAAGACCGTGATGTTTTCGATTTCACCCGTGGCTGCCATGAGAATGCGCGGGATGAGGTGGGTCTCCGGATCGTGGTCTTCGCCGATCTCACCTGCCGGATCGCAGCCGCTGGCATTGAAATAACGCAGGAAAACGGCCTTCAGTCCCCAGGCATGGTCGCAATCCTTCAGCACCCGCTCCAGCATCCATTTGCTGGCTCCATAAGGATTCACCGGCGCTTGGGGATGATCTTCATCCATGGGCACATAGACGGGATTGCCATACGTGGCGCAGGTGGAGGAAAAGATGAAGTGCTTGCAGTTATGGCGCTGCATGGTTTCCAGCAGTACCAGCGGAGCGGCCAAATTGTTGCGGTAATATTTCAGCGGATCCGTTACCGATTCTCCCACATAGGCGTAAGCCGCAAAGTGGAGCACCGCTTCCGGTTGGTGATCCGTGAAAAGATCTTCCAATAGAGCGGCATCGCTCATGTCGCCATGGACAAAGGTCACCTTGTCCATCGGCAGGGCCTCCCGGTGACCGAAAACCAGATTGTCCAAAACGACGATTTTTTCTCCCAAGGCCAGCAAATGTCTGACCGTATGCGAGCCGATATAACCCGCGCCACCTGTGACTAATAGTGTGCCCTTGGATGCCATGCTGTGCCCTTAGCCATCGCCAGACGGGTCCGCAATACCAAATCCGGTGACTTTATCGGTGTTGACCGGCGCTTTCTGCCTCGCTAGCCTGAACGTCTCTATGGAAACCGTCAGACTCGGCATCGTTGGACTTGGCAACATGGGCAAGGCCCATCTCGCAAACATTCGCGCGGGCAAAGTGCCCGGACTGCGCGTCACCGCCATGTGTGAAAGCGTGGGCACGCTCCCCGCCGCTCAGGAAGGTGAGAAACAGTTCACCGATGTGAGTCTGATGATCAAATCCGGCGAAATTGACGCCATCCTGATCTGCACCCCTCACTTCAGCCACACCACCATCGGTATCGAGGCCCTCCAGGCTGGCCTGCATGTCCTCGTTGAAAAGCCCATCTCCGTTCATAAAGCCGACTGCGAGCGCCTCATCGCCGCCCACACGGACAAGAGCAAAATCTTCGCCGCCATGTTTAACATGCGCACGAATGCCTGCTTCAAGAAGGTCAAGGACCTCATCGACAGCGGCGAACTGGGCGAAATCCGCCGCGTGCATTGGGAGGTCACCAATTGGTTCCGCACCAACTATTATTATGCCACCGGCGGCTGGCGCGGCACCTGGAAAGGTGAAGGCGGCGGCGTGTTGATGAACCAGTGCCCACACAATCTGGACCTCTTCCAGTGGATGTTCGGTGTGCCAAAAACCGTGCGCGGTTTCTGCCAGTTCGGCCGCTTCCATGAAATCGAAGTCGAGGACGATGTGACCGCTGTCCTGCAATACGAAAACGGCACCACCGCCACTTTTGTTACCTCCACCGGTGAAGCCCCAGGCGTGAACAAGCTGGAAATCTCTGCTGAAATGGGCCGCCTCACGGTCACCGATGGCAGCAAGATCCACTTCCAGCGCAATCGCCAGGCCATGAGCAAATTTTGCATGGAAGCGGAAGCTGCCTTTGCCATGCCCGAAAGCTGGCACATGGAAATCCCCGTCGCCGAAAGCGGTGGCCAGCACGTGGAGATCCTGCAAAACTTCACCAATGCCATCCTCAAAGGTGAAAAACTCCTCAGCCCCGCTGAGCAGGGCATTCACAGCGTGGAGCTGGCCAATGCCATCCTCCTCAGCACCTGGCAGGACAAAGCCATCGAGCTGCCCATGAGCGCTGCCGACTACGAACGCATCCTCATCGAAAAAGGCGAAAAAAGCACCTTCCAGAAGACCAAAGTGGTGGCCAAAGCCAGCGCCGACGACTTCGCTAAGAGCTTCCGTTAATAGAGGGAGGATACCCTCATCCGCATCTCATAGCCAGCACCAACGAAGGCCCGTCCTTTGTTGGTGCTTGCCTGCTTATTTTGGGAGGTTAAATCCAGGTCATGATCTCGGAAACGCAGCCCATGCCCAGGGAGCCGCCCTCCTGGCTTGTCTCCAGAAGGGAATATCATGTCATGGCTGAGGCTGGTGTCTTCAAGCCCGACGACAAGGTGGAACTCATCAATGGGAGAATCGTCACTAGGGAGACGTTGGACCCATGGCATGTATCCAGCACAGACATACTCAGAGAGTTGCTGGCTAGCCTCTACGGAATGAAGTGTCATGTACGCTCTCCTGCCGTTTTAGGATTGGGCGATCATTCAGAACCAGAACCCGATATCCTCGTACTTCGGCGCAGAGAAGACCATTATCGCAACAGCCATCCCGAGCCTTCTGATGCCTGGATCATGATTGAGGTTTCCAATACCTCACGCGTTTATGACCTTGGCAGCAAGCATGATCTCTATGCACGACATGGCGTGCCGGAATACTGGGTGGTGGATGGAAAGCATCGCTGCGTTCACGTCTTTCGGAATCCCCTGGAAGGTATGTTTCGCGAAAGCCGCATTTATCAGGCAGGAGAATCCATTCCCTTGCCAAATGCAGAAGGAGCGAGCCTGAGAGTGGATGCTGGTTGGTTTTAAAGCTGAGCCATAGATTCTATTAAAGACCCTTTGTGCCTCACGGCTGAAACAAAAACTCACTCGTATTCAGCAGGGCCCAGGCGATGTCCTGCGGGGCAGATTCTGGATGTTCGGCCAGGTGTCGCAAGGCGGCTGATTCCTCCCGACCCTCAGGAAAGCGGCCCAGGGTTGAAAGGAAAAGATGCTCCACCTTGGAGGTTGGTGATTCGTGTTTTGAAACGCTCCGAGCTTTCACTTTCGCGGCCTGTTCGACCAAGGAGCTGGTGATGATGAAGCGTGTCAGCGCATGGGAAATCACGGGCGCACTTTCATCCGACCACTCCCGCGTCCCCCGGCCTAACAAACGAAGTGGATGACCCTCAGGTGGCACTTGTCCGATGTCGGCACCGGTTGAAGATGCCGCGCCCTCGCTGCCTGCCTCCACGCTCCATGCAGTCCAGGTCACCTCAGGCGGCAGCCTCTTCAAAAACGGCCCGTCAGTCAGGCTGGGTTGCCCAGGCTGGACCCGGCGGACCGCTTCACTCTGATAAGCCATCGTGCGGGCCAGGATGCGCATGAATTCTTTTTGCCGGTACCCACAGCGCATGAATTCCTCTCCTAGAGATCGCACCGGACCTGCGGAATCATTGTCCGGGTCCAGCAGATCTTCTGGCCACGCTCCCTTCCACGCAGGCGGCATCTCACAGTTATTTTCTGTGAAGGCTGTATGATAAGGCATGGCCTGCACGGCACCTTCCCAATATTGCCCTGAGCGGTTGATCCGGCCGAACAAACGATGCCACAAACGCAGGGCACCGACTTCCGCAAACCGGTTGTTAGTGGGCCCGGTGAACCACAAGGCCAGCTCCTCCCTCGGCACCTTTCCAGGCGTGGGCAGGGCAGCCAGCGCCACACTGGCTTCATCCCCGGGGTCAGCTGAAAGTGGCAGATAGCGGGGGGCGATCCAGTCTCCCGGTTTGCCATCCCGGTAAGCATAACGGGATGGCAGGCGGGGACCGTTTTTAAACGAGTCAGCAAAACAGCCCGCAAACTCAAAGGTCTGCCGCTGGGTAAACTCCGCGTAGGGGTGGTCGTGGCATTGGGCACAATAAAGACGGGCCCCCAGAAAAGCCTCCGCCGTTTCCGTACTGGTGTGCAGGAGGTCTCCTCCATCGCGGGTATAAAAACCGGAGGCAGGATGCGCCTCCATGTCCTCATTGGGGGACCTCAGCAGGGTAGCCATCAACTTATCATAGGGCATATCATCAGCCATCGCCTTGTGCAGCCAGGCGATGAAAGGTGCCTGGGACTGGTTGCCGAGGGTATCCTTCACCCGCAGGCTTTCTGCCAGCAGTTGAAAACGGACCTCTGCGGCACCGGGTTCTTCTAGCAAACGATCCACCAAAGCGCCGCGTTTTGCAGGTGCCGGATCCTCCAGGAACTGCCGCACCTCCGCCGCCTTCGGCAACCGCCCCGCCAGATCAATGCAGGCTCTCCTCAGGAAAACGGCATCATCAGCTTGCCGAAGGCGATCTGGGGCCGGCTGTTCGGTGATTGCACCCCCCTCCTGCTTCCGCGCATTCAGCAGTGCCAAGTCCACGCGCGCAGCAGCAGCCTGAACTTCGCTCTCTGACAAGGGCTGTGCACAAAGGAATCCACAGGCAAACAAAACGAAGCCCGCCAAAAACACAGGCAAATAGAGTTTCATGCCGTTGAAACGGCCAGCCACTTCATCAATTAGAGGTTCATCCGCTTTGAGGCTATGGCCGCCGCTCACCGCAAAGCCATATGCGCCCTCGCGTTGCTTTTCCATGTCGCCACCGAATCCGATGAAACCGCCGTCTCTCTGGCTTGTTTGATGCGCGCCCTCGCCATGCTGGTGGATCACGGCTGGCTCTCAGAATCGGAGATCGAGACAGGCGGAAGCCCCGGCCTGGACTACCTCACCCATCCCAAACTTTTTACCGAATGAGGGAAAGCGAACTGTCAAAACTGCTAAAAGCTCCCTTTTGACAGTTTTAGCAGTGACCAACTCACAAAACCGCAGCCAACCTGTCATCCTTAACCGCCTTTTGATCATGGCCCATATAGGAGAACCATGCCCTCAATTCTCAGACCCGCAGAGGTCACTGGAATTTGCTTGCAATCCACTATGGATAGGAATATCCATAAGCATATGGTAGTAAGATTAATTTGCACAACGATCATTTGCTTTATTTCGTCATGTTCCATTGCGGTAACTGCGGTGCCCGTATCAGGCCCCGCGATGGGCACAGGATCGATGGTTGCTAAATTCACGTGGTCCAATTCAAATAGCGGCAAAGTTACGGCCACTATGCCGTGGGGGGAGAAATGCGCAGGACGCTACTCCACAGGCGGAGCTGATGGAGGAATGGCATGGAATTCTGGCGTGATGCAATTCCATAAGTCGTCCCAATCATCGTTTGGGGAATTCGAGTCAAGGGCGGCTTCGATGGGAAGCGTCCATGTAGGCAAAGCCCTTTTGGTAGGGGACCAAGGAACCGTCATAGATGTAATTTACGCAGCTACGTCGCCAACCCACGGCTTCGGTGAGGCCAAGGATTCAAAAGGCAATTTTTACAAGATTGTTTTTTAAAGGCCAACTGGCCATGTCGGAACGTTTTTCAACGGAACAACAAACGTTAAGCGCATCTTTACGACACTGAACGAACGCGCCGCCTTGATTGGTCCCAAGGTTCTATTGAGCCAGTAAGCCAATCACAGATTTACCCTGTTTTACCATGCCCCTCTGCCGCGAACTTTCAGCGCCATCGTGCAGTGCCTCAGAGAGGTGAGGCGCTAGAGCGTCATGGCTTAAACCCTGAGCACAGCCTGAACCCTTTGGGTAAACTTTGTGGAAACCTTGACGCAACCTTGCCGCCCGCGAGCGTCTCAGGGAACCGGGGAACCGGAGGGTAAGGGCCTAGTTCAGCTTCACAATCCTCGTCCTGAAAAAGCGCCTCGGAGTGCTGCCGCCATAAGTGCCCGGATTCGCTACCGCCCAGTTCAGTAAATCGGTGCTCGATTCGAGAATGACCTGATACTGTCCGCCTGCATCCTCTGGAATAACGACGGCATTAGCGGGAATCACATTCGCCGCCAAATTGGCGCGGGGGATGGCAATTACGGTAAGGCTGGCGAAAGAACGAATTGATTTCGCATCGCTCGAAAAACCGCAGGACCAGCAATCTTGGGTTGTGGATTTTGATTTGTCCTTTGGGGCTGTAACTGAAATGTGTCTGTGCCGATCTGAACTTCTAGCGGGTCTGCACTATACGAAAAGACAGTTTCCGCCGTATCACCTGCCGCCAGTGTAATTGTCTGGCTATACATCAGAAGCGGCCCTTCACCCGGATACGGCGGAATAATCAGATTCACATACTCCGCCGCGTTGCATGGCGAACAGGGCATAGATGAGGCAGGCGGCAGATAGTATTTTCATAGGAGGTAAGTGAGCCACAAATTGCCTCAGAATGCCCGTGATCTATTCTGAAATAGACTGGCACACGTTGTCACCTGAGCCATTTCACCACTTTAATCAGGCGTAATTCATTGATTTTCAACGCATTGGAGGCGAGGGCGGGAATTGAACCCGCGCATACCGGTTTTGCAGACCAGTGCATTACCACTTTGCTACCTCGCCATTGCTCCGTGAGCAGAGGAGTCTATAAGTCGGGTCTGGGGAGGTGTCAACCTTTTGGCGAAGGACATCGCAAGACCTGACTGGCACAGGAGCAAACAAAAGGGGCCGTGGCATGACCACGACCCCTTGAGGAATGGATAGCTGATCTCGCTCAGTTGACGAAGCTGATCTTGCCCACCTGGCCAGCGGCCATGGCGGCGTGCTGGGCATCGGTGCAGGCGGAATCAATCGGCGCATCTGGAGGAGTGTCGTTCTGCTCCAGGAGGTTGTTGGCCAGCATCCAGCGCTCCACTTCCTCACCGCTGATATCGGCGAGCATGGTGTCGTTGATCTCCACACAGGGGCTGAGGGGCTGGCCGCTTTTTTGTTCCATCTCCCAGCGGAAAGCCGGGTTTTTGATGATGTCCTTTTCCTCGAAGTCGAGGTTGTATTTGCGGAAGATGGCGCGCACGCCTTCGCTCCAGCCGCAGTAGGTCTTCAGGTAAGCGGTAATTTTGGGTTGGCACATGGGAATTGGCGAGGTTTAGGGGTTCAATGACGGGTTACGTTCGAAAGACTGGCTTATTTAAAGAACTTCTTGGCCTTTTCGAAGAAGCTTTCTTCCATGGCGGAGGAGGGCGTCTCACCAAAGGATTCAGAAAAGGCCACAAGGTGGGCTCTCTGCTCAGCACTGAGTTTGGTCGGCACGGCGATCTGGACGTGTACGTACAGGTCTCCGTGACGCTCTTCACCCAGGGTTTTGATGCCCTTGCCGCGAAGGCGGAAAGTGGTGCCGTTCTGAGTCCCAGCGGGGACTTTTAGATTGGCCTTGCCTTCCAGCGTGGGGACAGTCGTCTCTCCGCCCAGGGCGGCGGTGGCAAAGCTCAGCGGCATCTGGCAATGGAGGTCATCCCCCTCACGCTCGAAAATGTCGTGCTGGCGGATTTGCACCACGATGTAGAGATCGCCGGCGGGTCCGCCTTTGCTGCCATAGTCACCATTGCCACCGGAGCGCAGCCGGGAGCCGTCTTCGATGCCAGCGGGGATCTTGACGCGGATTTTGGTGCGTTCTTTGGACCTTCCCGTGCCGGAGCAGACCTTGCAGGGATCGCTGATCACTTCGCCTGCGCCATTGCAATCAGGGCAGGTCTGCTGGATCTGGAAAAAGCCACGTGAAGAGATCACCTGGCCCACACCGCCACAGGTGCGGCAGGTCTTTTTGCCTCCGCCACTGGTGGAGCCGCTGCCGGTACAGGTTTTGCAACTGTTGAGCCGTTCATACTCGATCTCACGCTCGCAACCCCGCGCAGCGTCTTCGAGAGGAATTTCCAGACCGTAGCGGAGATCGCTCCCGCGCTGGGGACCGTCGCGGCGCTGCTGGCGGCCTCCACCGCCACCGCCGCCACCAAAAAAGCTTTCGAAGATGCCACCACCGCCGCCACCTGCACCGCTGAAGACCTCGCGGAAGATGTCAAAGGGGTCGTGGAAACCGCCACCACCACCGCTAGGGCCGCCCATGCCACCGGCAAAGGCTGCGTGTCCATAGCGGTCATAGGCCGCACGTTTTTGGTCGTCGCTCAGGATGTCGTAGGCTTCGCCCACTTCCTTGAATTTATCTTCAGCCGTTTTGTCCCCAGGATTTTTATCCGGGTGGAATTTCACGGCCAGCTTGCGGTAGGCTTTTTTCAGGTCATCGGCAGAGACGTCTCTGGAGACGCCCAATACCTCATAATAATCGCGTTTTTCTGCCATGATGGGGAGTCGGGAGGGAAATGTTAGGCCTCAGGGATGGCGGTGCCAGCCACGATGACGCTGGCCGCACGCAGGAGACGGTCCTTCAGTTTATACCCTCTGCGGGTGACGCGCAGGACCGTGCCTTCGGCCACTGTGTCGCTGACTTCCTGGGAGACGGCATCGTGTAAATTCGGGTCAAAAGGTTTGCCCAGAGCTTCCACTTCTTGGACACCCTGCTCACGCAGGAAATCCGTGATCTGGCGCTGCACCATGCTCATGCCCATGAAGATCATGGATTTCTCAGACTCCACGCGGGCAGCCTCCAGGCCCATTTCGAAATTGTCCAGGATCGGGAAAAGGGAGCGCAGCAGGTCCGCATTGGCAAAGGCGCGTGTGTCTTGCGCTTCACGGGCCGCACGTTTGCGGAAGTTATCCAGCTCCGCCGCGTTGCGGTAGGCCAGGTCTTTCCACTGGGCCACTTCAGCCTGGGCGGCTTCCAGGGGATCCGTGGGCGTGGCAGGTTGCTCGGCGGCCTCAGCTTCCGGGGTAGTTTCCACGGTCACGGGGGATTCATCAATTTCTGGCTGGGTCTCGGGGGAGGGACTCGGCTCGGACATATCAGGGTTGGATTTCAGAGGTTAAAGATTAGACGAAGGTCGGTCCAGACATCGCTGAGGCGTGCATCACGGTAATTCCTCAGCTCAGCCTGGGGGCAGGGACTATGCCGCCTTTTGGAGCGCAATCAAGGTGATGTCGTCATGGGAGCGCTTGCCGCCCAAAAACTTGTCCACATCAGCGATGATGCCGTCCACGACTCCTTGGGAGCCATGCGAGGCCAGCGTGGCCAGATTGGTATGGATGCGTTCTTCTCCAAATTCCAAGCCCTTGGCATCCAAAGCTTCATTCACGCCATCGGTGTAAAGCAGCAGGCAGTCTCCCGGATGCATCTGGAAGGTGAGATCCTTGGTCACGCGTTCAAACACGTCCCCTTTGTCGATCCCCACCGCCAAGCCCCCACTGTGCAGGCTCTCCACCTTCCCGCTCGCCTTGCGCCATAGAAGCGGCAGCGTATGCCCGGCACGCGCCAGGGTGATGGTGTCGGTCGCCTGGTCAAAAACCAGGTAAATCATGCTGATGAACATGTCCTCCCGGATGTCCGGGGCCAGTTGCCGGTTGACCGCTGCCAAGACTGCGGCCGGGGATAGACTGCTGGCCGAATTGCTGCGCAGGATACTCCGGCACATGGCCGTGATGATGGCTGCCGCCGTCCCTTTGCCTGAAACATCGGCGATGACCACTCCCTGCCTTTGATCGCAAAGGGGGATGTAGTCATAATAATCCCCGCTCAGCACCTTCGCCGGAATATTGCGTCCCGCGATGGTATAACCCTGCAATACCGGATCACGCTCTGGGAGTAAGATGCGCTGGATGTCGCTGGCGGCCCGTAGCTCCGCCTCGATCTGTTTCTTCTCCGCCGCAGCTTGGTGCGCCATCGCATTCGCCAGGGCAAAGGCCGACTGCTCCACGATGGATTTAAACACCTCAAAGTCGTTCGCTTTGTAATTACGTGCCCCTTTGGCCGAGGTAACCGCCAGCACCCCCAGCTTTTTCGGGCCGAAGCTCAGCGGCCCAACCAAGACCGTCACGTTGTTTTGAAACGCGTTTCCATGTTTCAGTCGCGCATCCTTGCGCAGGTCTTCGATAATCTCCGGGCGCTGGGAGGTGAAAACACCGCCGATGACGCTTTCATCCACACGCAGGGAATGCAGCCGCAGGAAACTGAGCAGTGCGGAGGCATTCGTTTTGCCCATCGCGGCAATGCGTTCCGGCAGGTCAATGAGAGGAGCGCAATGGTCAGAGTGGAAACGTGGCACCAGCGACTTGCCCGTGTGATCTAGCAGATAAAGAGCACCCCCATTGCTCTGCAAAACTCGCATGGCACCTTCCACGATCAGCCGGTACATCGCTGAATGGCTGTCTTCACGGGTGATGGCCTCCCCGAGATCATGCAGGAAGCCAAACATCCGCCTCTCTTCCTCCACAATATCCTGCTCCTCCTTCAGAAGGTCAGAAATGGCCTGATTTTTCTTTTTGGAAACTAGCACCAGCGCCACTCCAGCTCCTGCCAATAGCAGGCTCAGCACAATGATGATGATGATGCTCATGGTTCCGGGGATAGCAGGCAGCGAGCCGAGTCACTCACTCAGTCGTCTCAGTTTGCCGTGCTTGCAGCATTCAGGAGGTGGCCAGTTCTGGCTGCTCCTCAAGCTCCTTCTCTAAAAAATAAATCACATCCCTGAACCGGCCTTCATTCATATTGCTCATATCCGCCAGGGTCTGATGCGCCTTGAGGATGTGCTGAGTATGCTCCAGTTTGTTGCTCGCACCCTTTTCCCCGCAGGTGGCCAGTTGGGCGCAGGCCATTTCTCGTTCTTGAGGCCAGGCATTTCCTGCGCTGTCCACTTCCATGATATGATCCAGCCCCAGGTCGGATAGCAATTGCAGATTGCGGGGATTCGCATTCAGCACGCTCAAGGATCCGCCATTTTTTTCCCGCAAATGCAGGGCGGCACCCGTCAGCGTGCCCAAAAAGGTGGAATCCATCATCGGACATCGTTCCAGATCCACCACCAGATTGTGAGTCCCGTTCGCCACCACCGCTTGCAGGGCTTTCTTTACCTGGACGGAGTTTTGGAACGTTCCGCGACCTTCTACACGAAGCCAAAAAACTTTGCCTATCCGGCCTACGAGAATGGTAGAAGGTGCAGTCACGGCGAAGTTAGCAGGGGTCTTTAAATATCAATTCGCTTGAAACCGCCTGCCAGATGCAACCGCACTGGCGCAATGTCGGCTGACATAACGCCAGAGGGCGGATTTGGGCGAAGGTCTCATTAAATTGGGGGGAGGAGCAGGATCAGTTCCAGAGATAAGACTGTTGGCTGGCGAGCTCTTCTTGCCCGCGCAGGAGAGTCACCTTCCAAGCTGTGACGCGTCCGGAAGTATTATATTCACTGCCACTGACCTGAAATTTGGAACTGTTGACGCGTTTCACGTCCACCACTTCTTCCGTTACCACCTTGGCATCCAGCCCTGTATTGGCCTGGCGATACTCAAAACGCACCGTCACGGGCTGCGTGCGGTCAGTGGCTTTCCAGAAAATTGTATAGTAATGACCAAAGCGGTCAGAGACTTCCTCACGGGTGATGGCCCCGTAAAGCAGGTAATCCCGTTCAAATTGCACGGCTGGATCTACGGTGTTGACCGGGCTGCCAGGATGCAAATGATAATACTTCACCTTGGAAATCTGCCCTCCAGGACCCACGCTGACGGAGGAACAGGAAATGGGAAGCGTCACTAGCAACGCCAGGGCGAGGAATTGACAGAGAGATGAGCGTAACTCAGAGGCCATGAAGTGGCGTGTACTATCCGGGATCACAGACCGATGTCAATGCTTCCCGAGGCTTTTCCGACAGGTATATTATAGAGCATCGAAAAAACACGAACTGGCGGAAAGCTCAAAAATTCGGTTGCCCACCGTCTGACTTGTGGCATGATCGTCGCCCCCGATGCCGGATCGCTTGATCTCTTGTGATCACATCCGCACGGTAGAGATAAACTTCAGCAGACAACGTTATGGCATACGCAATCTTCAAAACAGGCGGCAAACAGTACAGAGCTTCCGTGGGTGAATACCTCGACGTGGAGAAGCTGGAAGTTGCTGAAGGTGAAACCGCTTCTTTCGACCAGGTTCTTGCCGCAGGCGAAGGTGCAGACATCAAAATTGGCGCACCAACCCTCTCGGGTGCCACAGTTGATTTCAAGGTCCTGAAGCAGTTCAAGGCTCCTAAAGTCACCGCATTCAAATTCAAAAAGCGCAAAGGCTATCACCTTACCAAAGGTCATCGCCAGCCCCTGACCCGCGTGCAGGTCGTCTCCATCAACGCGTAATCTCAAACATCCCACCCCCAAGAGGATCAAGTTATGGCTCATAAGAAAGGTCAAGGAAGCGTCAAAAACGGTCGCGACAGCAACAGCAAGCGTCTCGGCGTGAAAAAATACGGTGGTGAGAGCGTCATCTCCGGCAACATCATCATTCGCCAGCGCGGTACCCGCTGGGTCCCAGGGGCGAATGTCGGCATCGGCCGTGACCACACCCTTTTCGCCCTCGTCGCTGGGCGTGTTCGTTTCGACAAAGATGGTCGTCGGGTCAACATTGATGAGGCTGCTCTTCAGGCCTGATCAATACCGCATTTCTATTGTTGATCTTGGGCGGGCTCCATCGTGAGCCCGCCTTTTTTTTGCCCCTGTCTCTCCGTTAAAGGCATTCTCTTCAGCTACCCCGTTGGAAATATGTCACGCACAGGCCTCGCCCGCGCCCTTTCCAAACTGGGTCACTGCTCCCGCAGCCAGGGTTTTGCCCTCGTTCGTGCCGGTCAGGTCACCCTGAATGGCCGCATCTGCCGGGATCCCGAGCATCCAGTCCTTCTCGATCACGACATCGTCCAGGTCAGTGGCACATCCCTCGCGGCAGCGAAGCCTGTTTACATCATGCTCAATAAGCCCCGTGGACTCGTCACCACCGCCAGTGATGAGGAAGGCCGCGCCACGGTTTATGAATGTTTCCAAGGTGCGGATCTGCCACATCTCCCTCCCGTAGGGCGGTTGGACAAAGCCAGTGAAGGCCTCCTCCTCTTTACCAATGACAATGCCTGGGCCCATCGCATCACCGCCCCGGAAACACATCTCGAAAAAAATTACCACGTCCAGGTTTCCTCCCTCGTGGATGACGCCTTCCTCACCCGCCTCCGTGCAGGAGTGGAGGATAAAGGTGAAAAACTGCGCTTGCGTCGGGTGGCCATACTCCGGGCTGGATTGAAGAATACCTGGTTAGACATCACCCTGGATGAAGGCCGCAACCGCCACATCCGCCGTGTCCTTTCAGCCCATCAGCTTGAAGTGCTCCGCCTCGTTCGCATCTCCATCGGTCAGCTCCGTTTGGGAGACCTCGCCAAAGGCAACTGGCGCCACTTGCAGCCTCATGAAGTGGCCGCTCTAGGAGGCATTTCAGCGTAAGTGCCAAAGAGAAACAGCCACTAAATCCTGGCTCTTCGTATCCGCCATGTCTCGTGGATGTCTGGTCTATTCCTCATCATGGCCTAACAAAAAGCATATTCAGTCAGAAGTTGTTTTCGGATAAAAGCCCGCTCAAAAAAAGAGCAGGCTCCGAATACCCGTTGTTATGAATACAACTACCCAACCTGACGTTAAGAATAAGGAAGAAAATCGCGATCCCATCAGCGGAGCCCCCGGTGCTCACCCAGTCGGCGTCGGTGTCGGCGCAGCCACAGCAGGAGCTACAGGTGCCGCCATCGGCATGGCTGCAGGGCCTGTCGGTGCCGTCGTCGGTGCAGCTGTAGGCGCAGTGGCTGGTGGTCTCATCGGCAAAGGCGTTGCTGAGGCCATCGATCCCACCGCTGAAGAAGCCTACTGGCGTGACCGCTATCAGAATGAGGAATACTACAACAAAGACCTCACCTATGACGACTATGCGCCCGCCTATAAGACCGGCTATGTCGGCTACGACACCTACGGTCGCTCCGGGCGTGATTTTGACAGCGCCCAGGGAGATCTCGAGCGTGACTACAATGAAGAACGCGGCGGCTCCCGCCTAGAGTGGGAAAAGGCCCAGGCTGCCTCCCGCGCCGCTTGGGA
The DNA here is from genome assembly GCF_004364345.1 of Prosthecobacter fusiformis. NCBI lineage: Bacteria > Pseudomonadati > Verrucomicrobiota > Verrucomicrobiia > Verrucomicrobiales > Verrucomicrobiaceae > Prosthecobacter > Prosthecobacter fusiformis. The sequence continues at coordinate 670,370 of NZ_SOCA01000003.1, forward strand.
CCGCGCCGGACGTAAACCCGATGATCGCCAGGAGGAGCCCATCGTCTATCCTCTGGTTTAAATCCTATCGCAAACCCACGGCATGGTCCCGTCCCAGGGACCATGCCTGTCACGTTACGGACGTTAATTGTCCTTAGATGAGCATTCCAAAATGCTCAGCCTAGCACATACAACCACTTCCTTCGTGGGTCACGAATTTGATTTAATCCTTTAATCCTCAACTTTTTACATCATGGAAACCATCGAAAAATCAATTGAAGTCGAGCAGCCCATCCGCTCCGTTTACAACCAATGGACCCAGTTTGAAAGCTTTCCCCTGTTCATGGAAGGTGTGAAATCCGTCCGTCAGGTCACGGATAAGCGCCTCCAGTGGCATGTCGAAATCGCCGGCATCACCAAAATCTGGGAGGCTGATATCGTCGAGCAGATTCCAGACAGCCGCATCGCCTGGCACAGCACCAGTGGGGCCGTAAACAATGGCCAGGTCCTCTTTGAATCCCTCGCCCCAGATCGCACTTTGGTCACCCTCATCCTCAATTACGAAACGGAGGGTGCCCTTGAAAAAGTGGGTGATGCCCTCGGCCTCGTCTCTCTACGCATTCAGGGCGACCTCCGGCGCTTCAAGGATACCATCGAAAAACGTACTACCCCTGCTCAAGGTTGGCGCGGAGAAATCGAAGACGGCCAGATCAACCCTCCAGACTGATTTTGGCGTAAGCGCTCGCTGCGGGATTCACTTCACTAATGTGCTAGTGCAGCTTCCAACTGCGTAAACTGCACAGGCTTAGTGAGGTGATGTAGGTAGCCACTATCCAGGGATCTTTGCACATCCTCTTTCATGCCAAATCCGCTCAGGGCGATGGCGTGCACCTTCTGGATCTTCATCACCTCACGCAGGACATCCATCCCGTCACCGTCAGGCAGTCCCACATCACTGATGAGGATCTGCAGCCCGGTCACCTCTGCCGCTTGAGCAGCCGCCTCCGCCACACTCGTCGCCACATGCACCTCATGTCCCCTGCGGCGCAGCAGCCTCGCCAGGGAGTCGCGGGTATCTTCATGATCTTCCACCAGCAGGATGCGCCATTGTGCCCGCGTCGGCTTATGGCTTTCTGTTGCTCCGCTGACATCGTCAGATTGACCGTCCGCAGCATCCACGGGCTTGATCTTGGGGATAAGCTCCAGTTGCATCGGCAGCGCCAGCCGGAAGGTGGAGCCCTGGTTGGCTCCTGCACTGGTGGCACTGAGCCGCCCGTGATGTCGTTCTACGATGGCTTTGCTAATCGCCAGCCCCAGGCCCAGGCCACCATGCTGTCGGTTAGGCTGCCGTCTTTCCTGCTGAAACGCTTCAAAAATTCGTTCCAGCATTTCCGGCTCGATGCCTGCACCGCTGTCGGTGACTTCCAGCACCATGAAAGGTTGGCCCGTGCGCGATTCACTCTTGAGGCTTACTTCAATGCTGCCGTGATTTGGAGTAAACTTGATGGCGTTTTGCAGCAGATTCCAGACAACTTGTGTCAACCGGACTGAGTCTCCCATCAGGCAGGCATCCTGGATCTCCGTGTGAATATGGATGGTAGGCTGCTCTCGGTCCCCGGTCTTGCACATCTCCACCACTTCCCGGATGATGCGGGCCATATCCACCGGCTGGAAGCTGAACTCCATCTTGTCCTGCGTGATGCGTGTCAGGTCCAGCAGGTCATTGATCAGGTGCGCCTCCAGCTGCACATTGCGGCGGATCATTTGAAAATCCCGTCGCACATCCTCAGGCAGGGAGGCATCCTGGCTGCGTTCCTCCACCACAGCCATCACCGGTGTCAGCGGAGTGCGCAGCTCATGGCTTAGCATCGCCATGAACTGGTCCTTGGCCGCGCTTGCCCGTTTCAGCTCTTCTTGGGATCGCTTCAGTTCCTCCACCAGCTCAGCCCGCGCCTCAGCTGCTTCTTTCGCCGCCCGTTCCCTCAGCGCCTCCAGCTCCTTCTGGCGGAATTCTTGTAAAATTCGGTTGTTCTCCTCAGCGAAAAACTTCCGCCTGAGCAGCGCGCGGATACGCCCTTTCAGGATGGAATAGTCATTCGATTTGCCCACAAAATCATCCGCCCCCGCCTCCAGCGCTCTGGATAAATTATCTGTGGAATCTGCCCCGGTTAACAAAATGGTGATCAACGGCAGATGCAGGCTTTTACGCAAAGCGTTCACGTGTTTGCACACCTCAAACCCGTCCATCCTAGGCATCACCAGGTCGATGATCACACCGTCAAATTTTCTTTCCCCCAGTCGCTTGATGCCTTCTTCTCCATCGGTGCAGGTCTCCAGTTTGTAGCCTTCCTTGGAGAGTTCATGTTTCAGGCGGTCCAAAAAGATCGCGCTGTCATCAATGGCCAGTAGGTGGACGTCTTGAAATGAGGAATCCTCAGAGCCATGAATGATGCGTTCATTCAGGCCGGATTTTTGCAGCAGCGTCCGCAGTCTCAGCAGCAGCACCTCTGGATTCGTAGATTTGGCCACGAAGTCATCCGCGCCGCTGTCCAGCCCCTGCACCTGCTGCCCTTCTTGGGAGGTCAGCATCACGATCGGCAGGCTGCGGGTATCCACATTCATGCGGATGCGGCGGCAGACCTCATCCCCACGGATGCCAGGCAGATGGTAGTCCAGCAGGATCAGGTCCGGCAGGGTTTCCCGGAGTGTGGAGAAAGCCTTCTCTGCGCTCGAAACCCAGGTGACCCTCCAGCCCTCTTGCTCCAACAGCGCGGTTAGGCTGATGGCTTGGGTAGTGGAATCCTCCACCAGCATGACATGATAGCTCCGTTCATTCATGAGCTCGCTGAGGGTGGGTTAAAGAGCAGGGCCAGGCGTGCGCCGATTTCTTCCAGGGGTAGGGTGGCTGTTGCCGCCCCCAGTTTCACCGCCGCCGCCGGCATTCCATAGACGACGGAAGTCGCTTCATCTTGGGCGATGGTATATGCCCCCGCTTGGTGCATGTCACGCATCCCCAGGGCTCCGTCCTCTCCCATACCCGTGAGCAAGACCGCCGCAGCCCCTGTGCCGAGAGGAGTCAGCGACTTTAACAGCACCGTTCCTGATGGCTTCTGGGTATTCACCGGAGGCGTGTTGAGCAATTGGATTTGGAAAGGTTCCGCATAGGCCATGTGCACATCCGCCGGTGCCACATAGACGGTCCCTGCCTGCAAAGGCATACAGTGCTGCGCCTCCACCACTTTGAGGCCTGGCACCACACCGCCGAGCCAGGTCACAAACCCACGCACAAATCCGGGTGTGATATGCTGGACTAAAAGGATGGGTGCGGGGAAATCCGCAGGCAGTGAATTGAGCACTTGTACGATGGCATTGGGTCCGCCTGTGGACGCCACCATGCCCAATACCCGCGGGCACGGACATTTCTCTGCTGGCAGCGTGGACCGCTGCCGGGCAGGCACGACTTCGGGCTTCGGGATATACGTCCGGTAACGCTGCCGGATCACCCTCACCTCGCTCATGATCGCCAGCTTCGTACACAGTTCCGAAGACAGCCTTTCATAATCTGCGTGGCGCAGACCCACCGGCTTTTGCACCACAGAAAGTGCACCTGCCCGGAGGGCATTCATCGAGATCTTTAATTCATCATCCTCAACATCAGACGACACCACCACGATGGGGGTGGGGAATTCGTTCATGATGCGTTGTGTCACTTCCAGTCCGTTCATTCCTGGCAGCCGGATGTCCAGGGAGATGATGTCCGGCCGGGTATTGGCCAGGGTTTTCAGCGCCTCTTCACCGCTTCGGACACTTGCAATGACCTGCAACCGTGGATCACGGTTGATGATGTGATGCAGGAACTCGCTCACTACCTGGGAGTCCTCCACAATCATGACTGAAACTTTTTTCATGCGGCTTTTATCAATCAAAGGACCCCTCGCCCAAGAGGTAACACAACCGCCTGACTTTTTGCCTTCATCGTGAATCGTAATTGGGGTTCAGGTTGGATGTCTGTATCTATACCAATTGCCGTACAACGCTCAACAGTTCCTGGTGGTCGAAGCGTTCCTTCACAATGTAGGCATCCGCCCCGAGGGCAAGCCCGCGTTCCTGGTCCTCCTGGCTGCTGAGGGAGGTGACCAATATCAGCGGTATATCTGCCAGTGCAGGCTGGCTCTTCATCGTGGACAAAAGGCCGAATCCATCCAGGTGAGGCATTTGGATGTCACTCACCACCAGGGCTACCGTTTCAGCATGCAGGATCTTCAGTGCCGCCCTGCCATCTTCGGCGATGCGCACATGATATCCCGCTGTTTCCAGGATGCTCTTTTGCAGTGTCCTGGCGGTGAAGGAATCGTCCACCACCAGCACCGTTGCCTGTCGCGGTTTTTCCACAGCCTTCTGACGATTTTCCGGCACGGGTGTAGCCCGGCTGCGGTCAGCCAGGGTCAGGGTATTGAGCACCAGCACTACTTGGCCTTCCTCGGTCACGATCGCACCGGAGAAATGCGGTGAACGCGATGCCGGATAGGGCAGGGGACGGATCAGTGCATGAAATTCGCCGATCACCGCCTCCACATGCAGCGCCAGGGGCTTTTCTCCCTGGAGCACTGCGACTTGCACCTTGCCGTCCTCATCCCGGGTGATGAGTGGCTGCGTCCCCGCTGCCTCCGCAGCGGTGATGACCTGGACCGCTCCACCGTCGATGAAGACCATGCTACGGCCGTCTGCCACATGCAGATCATCTACCCGGCGCAGATATTTGATCGAATTCAACGGCAGGGCAAAAAGACGTCCCGCTGCACGCAGCAATAGCAGCCGACGTGCAGAAATGCTCACCGGCACTCGGATCTCCAGGCTGCTGCCCAGTCCGTGCCGGGAAGTCATCTTTACCTGGCCCTGAAATTGGCTCACTCTTTCCCTGACGACGGACAACCCCACGCCCCTTCCGGATACGGTGGTCAGTTCCGCTGCGGTTGAAAGTCCGGCGTGAAAGATCAGGTCAGTGATCGCTTCCGCTGTTTGCTGCTCCGCTTCAGTCACTGTTAGAAGTCCAGCGCGGATCGCTTTTTGCTTCACCTGCTCCACATCCACCCCGCCTCCATCATCACTGATGGTTAGGCGTAGAAAGTGCCCGTCGATGTCCATGTGCATGCGCACATCACCAGCCTCAGGCTTGCCAGCAGCCCGTCGCCGGGCTGGGCCTTCGATGCCGTGAGAGATGGCATTCCTCAGCGCATGCATCACCGGGTCCTTCAGTGCCTGGAGCACCGCCCTGTCCGCACGGTTTTCCGTCCCGGTCATGGTAAACCGTGCGGGCTTGCCAGTTTCACCTGACAGGTCCCGCATCATTTTTGGAAAACCCTCACACATGCTGCTGATGGGCACCATGCAGATATGCCCCACATTCTCTTGCACCCGGCTGCTGAGCACGCGGAGGCTGCGGCTGCCCTGCTGCTGGCGCGTGCGGATCTGCTGCAAATGCTTCCCGGCCTCCCTCACCTGAAAACGCAGGTCGCCTTCGTCAAGCCGGTCCTGATGGCTCAGGCTGCGCAACTGCTCCAGTTCGCGAGCGAGCAGGCTCATCTCCCGCTCCAGGGACTCCTGCCGTGCCGCTTCGGTGAGAAGCTGGCCTGTGGATAAAAGCAAAGCTTCCAGCAGCACCGATTCGATGCGCAGCGTGTCATGCCCGCCCATGGGGGCGGGGCTTGCTTCGGTCTCAACACTATAGGTGGCCAGCTCCCTCTCCATGGCCAGGGCCATCGCATCCTCTGCCGCATCCGCATGGGAACTGATCCTCTCCTTGACCTCAGGCGTAGCGGAGATCTCCCCCTTGGTCAGTTGGGAAAGCGTATGCTCCAGCTGGTGCGCAATGTCTTCGACCTCATTGAGATCACAAACACGGGCGCTGCCCTTCATGCTGTGGGCCATCCGAAAGGCCTCGTCCAGCAGCATGCCGGAGTAGTATGGCCAGGCAGCCAGCATCGCCCGGATGGCCTGCATCTGCTCTTTGAATTCCGTCTGAAACGCGGCCAGCACTCGCTGATGGAGATCAGAGTCTGACATGATTATTGGTTAGGGGCAAGAGTCGGTGGACGAGGGCTGGATGACAGGCGCGGTAAGCCTAAATTATATCTGGTAGCGGCTCACGGCTGTGCGCAGTTCCAGGCTCAGTTCGTTCAGATTCGACAGCGCCTGCTCAAGCTGGGACGTGCCGACCGCAGTTTGTTCTGTTGCCTGGCGGATGTCCCGCATGCCCTGGGTTACTTGGTCAAAGCCGATCTGCTGCTGGCTGGTGGAGCCAATGATCTGCTGGAAAGCATGCACACTCTCCACCGTTGTGCGTGTCATTTGGTGGATGGTCTGCTCAGTGATCTCTGCTTGTTGTTTGCCGGAGTCGGACCTCTTCACCGCCTCTTCGGTCATCATCACGGTGCCATTGATCCCACGCTGAATCTCACCCAGGATAGTCCCCACCTGTACGGTGCTTTCTTTGGCACGCTGTGCTAGGTTGCGCATCTCTCCTGCCACCACGGCGAATCGGCTGCCTTGCTCTCCGGCGGAAGCCGCTTCGATACTCGCATTCAGGGCCAGCAGATTGGACTGCTCGGCGATTTCATTCACCGTGCTCACGATCTCGCCAATAGCCTGCGTGCGTTCGCTCAGCGCCACAATCTTCACCGCCACATCCTCCACCTGCTGGCGGACAGATTCCATTAACCGGCTCGTCGTCTTCACCGCATTGAGACCGGATTCTCCGGCGGCGGAGGTCGCCTCGGCTGAGGCTGCTACTTGCTTGGCCTTCTCCGTGATTTCATTTCCGGACTGGCTGATCTCCTGCATGGTGGCCGAAATTTCCTGCACAGTCGCCGCCTGCTCTTTGGTGCTGGAAGCCTGCTGCTGGGTGGAAGCCAGGATTTCTGCGGCAGCGGAATTGATGTTTCCCGTCACCTTCAAAATCTGACTGCTTAGCTCTCTCAAATTGTCCAACATGTTGTTAAACGCGCTGCCCAGTTTGCCGATCTCGTCTCGTCTTCCCACGGCCATCTTCTCGATGCGGAGATTTCCCGTGGCAATGCTGTCTGCGGAAAAGACCACTCGTTGGAGAGGTGTGGTGATGCTCCGGGCGATGGACCAGCTAAACAAAAAGCTCAGCAATCCGGCTCCAACGGCGACTGCAATCTGCGTCTTAACCAGTTCATCCACCTCACCTTCCATATGCTGGGTAAAGCCCCTGGCGATTTCCATCCCCAGGTCCTGGATTTGCTCTTCATAGCGCAGAAGGCTCGACAGCAACTCTGCATACTCGGGGGCGTCGATGCTGGTGGCCAGCAGTTTGTCGATCTCTTGGATGGACTGGTTGATGAGCTGAGTTTGGTTCTGCAAAAGCTCCCTCAGATAAGCTGAAGGTGCAGGCTTTATTTCGAAGGTTTCGGGGCGGTTCATCCGCACAAGGATCGGACCGCCATATGTCAGTGCCTTTTGACCATCCAGCCAGGCTTTGCGGATGTACTGCAGATTTTCCAGGGTGCTTTTCTTTTGAATCACCAGGAGTGCTGTGGCGAAGTGGCGCTGTTGCAGCATGCGCTGACGCCCCACCTTTTCCACGATTTCAATGTTCCCCTGCTGTTCTTTGGAAGTCGTGACCGCCGAATAAAGAACCACCCCCAGGATGAACAGGAAAAATATCGGGATGAGAGTCAGTTTGGAGCCCACGCTAAAGTCGCTCCAGGAGGAAGGTGATGTCTTGTTCATTTCAGTCAAAGTATTGCAAAAGTGTTATCTTTATTAAAAGGGCCTGCCTGGATCTTTCTCCCAAACGGAAAGCAGAGAATGGATGTCCAGCAGCACTCCCGGAGGCTGGTTCGGGGCATGAAGGAACAGACGCTCATCCTGCCAGGCATTTTCAGGCAGATCGGTGAGTCCTATGATCCCATTGCAGGCGACAGCCACTTTGAGCTGTCCATGCCTTATCAGCACCGCGTGGGAGCAGGCAGTTTCCTCCTGGGGAGTTTCATGGAGGAGGGGCCAGGGATTGATCAGGTTTACCAGTTCAGCCTGCACATTGATGATGCCCAGGAGCAGTTCATGCGCATCAGGTACCGGTGCGGCCTCCTGATTCATCCGGATCACCCCCTTCAGCCAGCGCACCTCAATGCCTGCGGTATGCGGCCCGATCTGGAGCAGAAGAATGGGGCGATGTGAAACCGCTGTTTGCTGGGTGCGGTTTCTTTGGGCCAGTATTTCTGCCCGTTTGATCAAGATCTCCTCCACCTGCTCTGACGGCTGCGTGAATGCCCTTTCCACCCGGAGGCTGCTCTCCAGCAGTTGCTGCTGCGCAGTCTGCCAGTCTATGTTGCGGGTTTCACTCATGATTGATAAGAGGGCGCTTCGGCCGAAAGGCCGGGCATCATGAGCAGAGAGCGGAATTCACGCACGGTCAAGCCCTGCCCCAGCGGCACTGGGGAGTCATCCGGTCGATCTGCCAGCAGCTTTAAAGCATTGCCGAAATGTCGTTTTGGAGAATGCCCCAGCCTCTCCTGCACCAGCCCCATGTAATAATGCGCCAATACCAGATGGCGGGAGAGATACAGGCAGCGATGCAGCGATCTCTCTGCGGCCTGCCATTCCCCAAACTGGTATAGAATCATGCCGTGATAATAATAAGCTCCCGCACTGAGGGGTGAATGCAGGATCACAGAATCACACGCCTGGAGCGCCTGCTTCAAATCTCCAGCGTCAGCATAACGTGTGATTTCGCATAGCTTTTCATCCTCAGTCTCCAGCCCCGGCGTTGCCAAAGGGCTGTCATTGGCAGCTGCGCTTGTCGTCGGCTTGGGGATCGGGAATAGCTCCGGCATGGGCATCACCGGCGGTGGTGGTGCTTCCATCCCAGTCTGCCGCAGTGGCGGCACATAAGGCATCACCGGTGGGGTATAAGGTGTCTTGATGGCGTCCACCGATTCTCCTTGTAGGCCGCGCTGGTATAGAACCGCCCCAGGGGTATTCACCGTCCTGAATTTACGGAAGGTTTCAGTATGCGGCTCTGCATGCCCCACCGCCAACCATCCTCCTGGATTCAGCGTCTCATAAAACTGGTGGGACAGCCGCTGGATAAAGGGCTGGTCAAAATAGATCATCACATTCCGGCAGACGATCAGGTCATAACCAGCTAGGTCTAGAGTCACGTCTGGAAACGGCTGTAACGCCAGATTGTGACTCTGAAACCGCACCGCCTTGCGGCAGGTTTCTTTGAGTCTCCACCGTTTCTCTTCTTTGATGAAGTTTTGATGCAGGATACCGGGAGGTACGCCGCGCAGACTCCAGGGTTCATAGCTGCCAGCCTCCGCCATGCGTAGGAATTTGCGGTTGATATCGGTGCCCAGGATATGGACGGACCAATCCTCATACGCACTGCCCAGGAAATCCCTCAGCAGGATGGCGATGGAATACGGCTCTGCCCCGATGGAGCATCCGGCACACCAGATACGCAGGCTGCGTGTATGCGCCTTTCGCCGTAGCAGATCTGGGAATACGACATCCCGCATGGCATGAAACATCTCCAGGTGACGGAAGAAAAAAGTCTCTCCAATCGTCAGTTGTTCCACCAGCGCATCCAGAACGCTTTGATCGCTACGCAGCCGTTGAAGCAGTACGGTTGCAGGCGGCATTGAACCTCCCTGGGCGAATACACGCTCCAGGGCCAGGATCAGGTCCTCATTCTTGTCTTTATAATAGGACAGCCCTGTCCGCTGGATGATCCAGTCCTTGAGTGGATGGAAGGAGGCATCCACCAGCAGTGCATGAGGCATTTCGGAAAGGGTGGTCACAGCGTCTCATCGGAAGTTTCAACCATCAGCAACCGTTCCCGATCCTCTGCCCGCTGTCGCAGTTGTTCGAGGCGGAGAGTCTCTCCCATGAGCAAAATTCGGTCGGGTTCCAGCAGGATCAACGGCGGCGTTAGCGGCAGTACACGCTCAGCGCAGTTGTTCAGCACATGGTCCTCTGGCAGCGGCACCGTATCGCGTGTCCGGTAAGATATTGGCTCCATGGCCGCACTGGCCACCCAACTTACCTCCACTCCTCCCAGCTTGGCGATTACCAGCCGGTCACTGAGTTTCATTTCTGCAGTCACAGTGCCTGCGCCATTCAGCAATTTTTCCAGATGGATCACGGGGATCATGCCACCATTGATGGCGATGAACCCGCGCAATAAGGGAGGCATTTCCGGTGGAGTCACCAGTTTGACCGTGGGGATCACTTCCACCACTGCACTCGCATCCAATCCCAGACGGACATCCCCCATCGAAAAAGCGAGAACGGTTTTAGTCATGGGATAGGGAGCAATTAAATTCGAAACACATCGCGAAGTTGGCTGCTAGTATTTTTATACCTCAACTCAAAAAGCGGTGTCTCCATTCTGGGCGGGGTAGAGCGCAGGCATCCTTTTGACCAAACCACCGGTAGCGGTTGCTGGCGACAAAGAGATAAGCTTGGTCCCTCAATGCCCGTGGGATGAATTTAAAGATCTTCAGCAGCGACCACAAGCCACCGAGGTGGCCGGCGATCTCCAGGGCCGCATCACTTTCCTTGAATACCCCCTTGGGACTGATGAAAAGCATGCTGTGTGGGTGCTCTGGGTCTAGGCCATGCTGGCGATAGAGTCTGCTGCCAACTTCAGACTGGATGGAGGCAAAATGGATGATTCCCTTGCGGTCGTGTTTCAGAACAAACTGGACGGAGCTGTCGCATAGATTGCAGACGCCATCAAAGAGCAGCAGATGGGAAGGGGGGCTGGTGACGTCTGACATGAGAGAAGCGGGTCCATGCAAGGTATACGAAATCCCGGTATTCTCAAGCCCTCCCACAAAGGGGGGAGTATGCGCAGAAAGACGTGAAGATTGGGCGTATCTTTGCTGTTCTATCTGGGTATACCGGATTCGTCGTGAGACCCTCAAGCCATGAAACTCCTGCCTGCCCTTTTCGTTCTTGGTATCCTTGGGTATAGCCTGGCGGACGAAGACGTCTCGCCGACCAACTTTGGAATCAAGGATGGCTCCGTGCCGGAAGACCCGCGCGAAGCAGGCCGGGGAGGCCAGTTCATGGACTTCCCCACCTGGCCAGTCAGCAAAGAGCTGCCGAATGACGTCTTCACCTTCGCCCGGCTGAGGTATAACTCAGAGAGCCATGGCTGGGGCAGGCGGGGTGGCGGCAAATGGACCACGGATTATCCGGATGCGGACCTGAACTTCAGCTATCGCCTCCAGCAACTCACCTCTCTACAGGTGAGTCCGAAAGGGGCGATCGTGGATATCGAGGCCGAGCAGATGCGGCATTACCCGTTCATCTACATGATCGAGCCGGGGCACATCAGCCTAACAGATGTGGATGCAAAGGTAATGCGTGATTACATGCTCAACGGCGGGTTCATCATGGTGGATGACTTCTGGGGAGAGGAGGAGTGGGATACCTTCTATATCGCCCTGAAACAGATCTTCCCTGACCGTGAACCTGAAGAACTGCCCCTGGAGCATGAGATCTTTCACATGGTCTTCCCTTTGAAAGTGAAGCCACAGATCCCTAGTGTGGGCCATGCCATGGCAGGCAGGTCAGAGGGGATCACCGCAGAGAGGTTCGATGCAGAGACCCCGCACTACCGGGCTATCTTCGATGACAAGAAGCGCATCGTCATGATGATCTGCCACAACACCGACCTGGGGGATGGCTGGGAGGAAGAGGGTACCGACCCGTGGTACTTCCGGGAGTTCTCCGAGAAGTATGCGTATCCGCTCGGCATCAACATTGTCTTCTATGCGCTGACGCATTGATCCGAATAAAACAAAAAACCCGTCCTCCTGCGAAGGCAAGAGGACGGGTGAATAGGTTAATCCGAAGGGCGCTTTAGGCGGCTTTTACCAGGGGTGGCTCAGGCTCGATGGTGGCGTTGTCTTCTTCCGTCGGGACCATGACGGGCTCGGCTTTGCTGACGACCTTGACGAACTTAGGCAGGTAGGCGTCCCAGTTATCCATGATGTCTTTGGCGCGCAGGCTTTCGGTCTTTTCCAAGTGGTCAGCGATCAGCTTCTGGAGCTGGTTGATGTCCTCGGGGTCGGTGACTTTGTCGCCCTTGATCATCTCTGGATTGTGGAGCTGGCCAAAGGTATCGGCTTCATCGAGGAGGTAGGCGATGCCACCGCTCATGCCGGCACCGAAGTTTTTACCAAAGGTGCCCAGGACGGTGACGACACCGCCAGTCATGTATTCGCAACCGTGGTCGCCGATGCCTTCGACAACAGCGGTCGCACCGGAGTTGCGGACGCAGAAGCGTTCACCAGCACGACCGGCGGCGAAGAGGTGACCGCTGGTGGCACCATACATCACGGTATTGCCCATGATGCTGTTCTCCCAGGTATTGCATACCGGGTTAAGCTTCGGACTTGGGCGGATGATGATTTCACCGCCGCAGAGGCCCTTGCCTACATAGTCGTTGGCTTCACCGATGAGGGTCAGCTTCACGCCGCCGCAAAGGAAGGTGCCGAAGCTCTGGCCGGCGCTGCCTTCGCATGTGACGTCCACACTGCCCGCAGGCAGACCGTGGTTGCCATGATGGAAGGCGATCTCGCCGCTGAGCTTGGTGCCGATGTTGCGGAAGGTGTTCTTGATCTTGTAGCGGACTGGCTTGACCTTGCGCTTGTCGCTGATGGCGAACTGGGCGTCCTGGATGAGGCGGTCGTCCAGCGGATGCTGGTCCAGGCCGTCATTCTGGTTCATCTGGCAGGTGCGTGGCACGTCCTGTTTGATCTCCTTGCCGACGTCTTTGAGGACACGGCTGAGGTCGATCATATTGGCCTTTTTGTGGCCCGGCACCTGACGCTGACGCAGGAACTCAGGGCGGCCAATCATGTCGTTCATCTTGGCGACGCCAAGCTGGGCCATGATCTCACGGACTTCGTGGGCGACGCTGTTGAAGAAGTTCACCACATGCTCCGGCTTGCCTTTGAACCTGGAGCGGAACTTCGGATCCGTGGTGGCGACGCCGACCGGGCAGTTGTTCAGGTGGCACTGGCGCACATAAACACAGCCGAGGGCGATGAGGGCGATGGTGCCGAAGTTGAACTCTTCCGCGCCGAGCATGGCGGCGATGGCGATGTCGCGTCCATTACGGAGACCACCGTCGGTGCGCAGGGTGACGCGCTCGCGGAGACCGTTGAGCATGAGGACCTGCTGGGTTTCAGCCAGGCCGAGTTCCCATGGAAGACCTGCGTGCTTGATGGAGCTGAGCGGGCTGGCACCGGTGCCGCCATCATGGCCGGAGACCAGGATGATATCGGCATTGGCCTTGGCCACACCGGCGGCGATGGTGCCGACGCCGGATTCGGCGACGAGCTTCACGCAAACGCGAGCGCGGGGATTGGCTTCCTTCAAATCGTGAATGAGCTGGGCCAGATCCTCGATGGAGTAGATGTCATGATGCGGCGGTGGGCTGATGAGCATGACGCCGGGCGTGGTATTGCGCAGCCGGGCGATCATGCGATTCACCTTCATGGCGGGGAGCTGTCCGCCTTCACCAGGCTTGGCACCCTGGGCCATTTTGATTTCCAGTTCCCAGGCATTGGCCAGGTATTCGGCAGTGACGCCGAAACGGCCAGAGGCCACTTGCTTGATCTTGGAGTTGGCCCAATCGCCGTTGTCGTAGGGCTTGAAGCGTTTTGGATCTTCGCCGCCTTCACCGCTGTCGGACTTGCCGCCGATGCGGTTCATGGCGATGGCGAGGGCTTCGTGAGCCTCCGGGCTGATGGCACCGAGGGACATGGCAGCCGTGGTGAAACGGACGCGGATGTCCTCAATGGACTCGACTTCGTCAATCGGGATCGGACCATCGCTGCTAGGAACAAACTCCATGAGGTCCTTGAGGGCCACGGGGGTGTTTTCGAGCTGAGTCGCGACGTACTTCTGGTAATCCTCAGGAGCGCCGGATTTGACGAATGTATGGAAGTTTTTGATGACCGGGCCGGTGACGGCGTGCATCTCACCCTTCTGACGGGGGCGATAATACCCTGGGTCGCCGAGGTCCACCTTGGAGGCAGCCGCCGTACCATCATCGGGAACAGGCTGACCGTAACCGAGAGCATGGCGAGCCAGAGCTTCTTCAGCGATTTCAGTATAGCCAATGCCAGCGATCTGTGACGGAGTGCCGGTGAAGCAGTAGTCCATGACTTCCTTGCCGATGCCGACGGCTTCGAAGATCTGTGCCCCGGTATAGCTGCTGAGCACGGAGATGCCCATCTTGCTCATGATTTTGAGCACGCCTTTTTCCAGACCCTTGCGATAGTTCGTGAGGACCTTGTTATAGTCGTAGCCTTCCAGGGCGGGCTTGCGGGCGGTTTTGTCCGCTTCCAGCACTTCCTGAATGGTTTCGAAGGCGAGGTATGGGCAGACGGCGGAGGCACCGAAGCCGAACAGGGTGGCCATCTGGTGGGTATCCCGGGCTTCAGCCGTATCCACCACGATGCTGAGGCGCATACGCACCTGCTTGCGGTTCAAGTGCTGATGCACAGCACCGGTAGCCAGCAGGGCAGGGATAGGGGCGCGCTCTTCGCTGACATTGCGGTCGCTCAAGATGAGGATCTGAATGTCATCATAGACTGCCTTGGTGGCCTCATGGGAGAGATTGACCAGGGCTGACTTGAGTCCGGCAGGTCCTTCTTTGACGGGCCATGTGATGTCCAGGACGCGGCAGGGGAAGTCAGGAAGTTTTTTGAGCATCTCCAGCTCGTTCTCAAAGAGAAACGGAGAGTTCAGATGCACCACCTTGGCGTGTTCAGGCGTCTCATCCAAAAAGTTCCGCTGCTGACCGAGGACGACGTCCAGGCTCATGACAGCGCGCTCGCGGATAGGATCGATCGGCGGATTGGTCACCTGCGCGAAGAGCTGCTTGAAGTAGGACGAAAGCAGACGTGGGCGGGTGGAGAGGATGGAAAGAGAGGCGTCGTCGCCCATCGAATAGACGCTTTCCTCACCTTTCTGAAGCAGAGGAATGAGGGAGAAATCTAGCTCTTCCTTCGTCCAGCCAAAGGCGGCCTGCTTTTGGGAAAGGCCGAGGATGTCCAGCTCCTCTTTGGGCGCGCCAGGGGACTGGGCGGTGAGGTGTGTGCGGTTCTTCAGCCAGTCGCCATAAGGCTGACGGGAGGCGAGCTCCTGCTTGATCTCGTCATTGAAGCGCAGCTTGCCACGCTGGAGGTCCACTTCCAGCATTTCGCCTGGGGCCAAACGGCCTTTTTTGATGACCTTGGCATCGTCGATGTGGATGATGCCGACTTCGGAACCGAGGGCAAAGATGCCATCTTCCGTGAGTTTCCAGCGGCTGGGGCGCAGACCGTTGCGGTCCAGGCCGGCAGCGACGCTGAGACCGTCGGTAAAGACCAGGGCCGCAGGGCCGTCCCATGGCTCACTAAAGCACTCATGGTATTCGTAGAAGGCCTTGAGTTCAGGGGAGGTGGTCGGGTCGATGCCGTAGGCGCTGGGGACCAGCATGGCCATGGCGTGAGTGAGGCTGCGACCACTGAGAACGAGGAGTTCCAGGGCTTGGTCCAGACTAGCGGAGTCTGAGCTGTTAGCATCCACCAGCTTTTTGAGCAGATGCTCTTCATGAGCCCAAAATTCGTGTTCGAAATCACTCGTGCGGCTGCTCAACCAATTACGGTTGCCGCGCACGGTGTTGATTTCACCGTTATGAGCGAGGGTGCGAAACGGATGGCTCAGCGCCCAGGTCGGGAAGGTGTTGGTGGAGAAACGCTGATGGAAGAGGGCCAGTGAGGTATCGTAATGGTCGCTCTGGAGATCGGTATAAAACTTCTCCAGGGAGGAAGGCAGCAGCAGCGCTTTGTAAACGATGGTGCGGTGGGAGAGGGAGGCCACGTAGAAATTCGTGATCTTCTGCTCCTTCGCCTTGATGGTCAGCTCCCGGCGCACCAGGTAAAGCTGGCGTTCAAAAGTGTTGTCATCCATTTCCTCCGGGCGCTCCAGGAAGAGATGCTGGATGAGTGGCATGGTGCGGCGGGCTTTTTCACCCAGCTCATTGGGGTTCACCGGCACATCGCGCCAGCCGAGCACGCGGATTTTGCGATTGCGGATGATGGCTTCAGTCAGGAGCTGGATGCGCAGTTGCTCACCCGGATCATGGGGAAGGAAAAAGACGCCCACGGCGAGATCCATGGGATGGTCCAGGGCATGGCCAAGTTTTTCGACCTCTGGAAGAAGGACATCGTAGGGGATCTGGGTGAGTACGCCAGCGCCATCGCCAGTGACCCGGTCAGCATCCACAGCACCGCGATGCTGCACGCTGCAGACGCCGCAAATGGCCATGTCCAAAATGTCACGACTACGTTTACCATGGATGTTCGCAACAAAGCCGACGCCGCAGGCATCGCGTTCCATGTCCATGAGGTGGAGCGAGCCTTCGTTGGGGATATCCTGGTCGTAGAATGGGTATTTCATGGGGCAGAAAACCCCTCCGCCAGACGACTGCCGCTTGGTCGGAGGGGCGGGTAGTTTGTACCTTCAAAATGAATTGGCAAGCAAGGAGAATGCCAGGAAGATAAACTGGCTTTAAAGCCTGCTCGAGATTTTGACGGCAAAGCGGAAGAATTTGGCAACTTTGGTAAGCAAGAGGCGCGGGATGGGGATGGTGGGATTTTTCCCCATTTGGGGAAAGAAGTCCATAACTTGTTATCAATCAATGGATTGAGGTGGGGATTCGATGGGGAAATGGCATTCTGAATGGGATGTCAGGGGATGGCGCGGAAGAATTCTGGATGCGACGAAGGCTTCATGAGGGAAACCTGAAAAAAAGACGGTGGGGAGAGTTTTGATTTTTTCCCCATTTGGGGATTTGGGTGGCAAAGCCATTGAAAACCAACGAATTTGGATGGGGAATCGTTCCCCCTGGATTCCCCATCGGGGGATGCGATGGGGAAAAGGGGGAGCCTGCTGGGGACCGGTGCCGCGTTGGTGTGGAAGGTTCATCTTTTCCTGGATACAACCCGCTGATTGTCTGCGGATGTATAATACCATCTAATAATATTCAGGCCAAGGTCAAAAAGCCGGAGACAGGTATCGGTAGGGTTATAATGCCCTGGGTTTGACGACAATATCGGCATTGATCCGACGGCCGGTCAGGATTTGACGGTAAACGTGCTGTGCTGGCTGGATCATGCCATGGGTAAGACCACATTTGGCAAAGCTGACGGCCTGTCTGGGGGATTCCTCCCAGCGGGAGAGATCTTGCCCGTTTGCCTGACAGTAGAGAGTGTGGTCGAAAAGCTCTTTTTCGTGAATTTTCCCGTCGTGGATGTGCAGCGTGGGAAAGAAGATGTCCTTGGGCCGTGCACTGGGAAAAGAGAACGCCATGGGCTGGATCTTCGAGTGGCCAGGTTTCAGTTTAAAAACGGCGAAACCAAAGTGGTGATAACCGGGCAGGCTGGGCCAGACATCGGCTGGCAGGCGGAAGCGTTCGTCAAGGCGGGAGAAATCCGCGATGCTGGGCACGTAGCTGGCAACGAATGCGCCGACGGAGATGACTGCAAGGGTGCCTGGCAGTGATCTGGGGGCGCTACCAAACGGACCCGCGCCATAGGTGATGGCGGGAAAGCCTTTGTCGAGGTCTTCAAAGAGGGAGGGATAACCCTGGAGATCAAAGAAGGAGACGGCATTTTCTCCCTGGCCGGACTTTACGGGAATGGGCAAGACCATGGCGACTTCCTGGTCAGCGTGGATGGCCATCTGGTAGATGAGCACTTGGTTTCCCTGGGGCCCAACACGGCCGAAGATGCGTGTGTTTTTGACCTCTCTGACTTCTTTGGAAAAGCAGCACATGCATGAAGTGTAAGGGGGCCTGCGGTTTTTTGTCACTCAGAAATCGCGGCGTAGAACGCAACCCGCGTTGCCTCATAAATAAAGAAACCGAAGCGGAAATTGAAAAAGTAGGGGGAGAGGGGCTTCGGGCCTCAAAGAAAGGAGGACATTCCGGCTCTGTGTGGGTGGTCTTGGTTATGAGCAACGCGCAATGGAGATATCTTGTGGGACGATCTTGCGAAAATTGGGTTTGAGCCTAAACTCGAAGTATGACACTGACCTTGGATATTCCAGATGTGCTTACGGCATCGTTAGGGAAAGACGTCCCGCGAGTGGTTCTCGAGGGTTTTGCGATCCAGGCCTACAGATCGGGAACTCTTTCCAGTGCGGAGATACGCCAACTGCTGGGGCATGAGTCACGATGGGACACTGAGGCTTTTTTGTCTGCTCACAATGTCTGGCCAGATCCGGCAGCAGAGGAGGTTGAGGGTGAACTGGAACGCCTGATTTCGTTGCGTGCGTCGTGATCGTTGTCAGTGATACATCTCCGCTGCATTACTTGATCGTAATCGGGCAGGTGGGAATTTTGTCCCAGCTTTATGGACGTGTTTTGTGTCCGCCTGAGGTCATTGAGGAATGCCAGCATGCACATGCACCAGATGCAGTCAAAGTGTGGGCTGCGGATTTGCCTGAATGGTTGGAGATAAGCAGTACGGAACCTTGGGAGCATCCTCAGCTCTCGCGTTTGGATGCAGGGGAGGCCGCCGCTATCAGGCTAGCCCGCGCGAGAGGAGCGGATGTCTTGCTAATGGACGAAAGAAAGGGGCGACAGGTAGCTGCGCGGTTGGGTTTACCTGTTGCCGGGGTGATTGCAGTGCTGGCTGATGCCGCGATTGCAGGATTGTTAGATTTCGAAAAAGCGGTTCTGGAACTTACATTAAAGACGAATTTCAGAATTTCGCCACAGGTGCTGGCGGTCATTAGGAGGCGGCTTTGACAGGAAAGTGATGAAGCGGGGGCATGCGGTATTTAGTCATTCAAAATTCGCGGTGTAGAACGCATCCAACGCGTAGTGGTTGGAAAGTGTAAGCGCAGAGGATGGGGTGGGGACGATTGATCTGAAACCCGTAGCATCGGAGTGAGCGGGCATGGAAAGTCCCGTGCGCGAATGCTCTGCCAGATGTTGTTAAAGATTACGTTATTCTCTTTATGATGCTTGCCCGCCAGCCTTTCCATTTTCTGGACTATACGTTAGGCGGCACGGCGGCACTGGGGCTGCGGTACCTTTTGTTTGCGGGTATCGCGTGGCTGCTGGGATACGTGCTGTTTAAGCGCCAGTGGTTTCACCGGAAGATTGTTGCCAAGTTTCCGAAGTCTTCGGAAGTGTGGCGGGAGATCGGATATTCGGCGCTGTCCATGCTGATCTTCGGGCTGGTGGGGGCGGCAACTTTCTATGCTTATCGGCAGGGCTGGACGCAGATGTATGGAAAGGTGGGCAAATACGGGATGGTGTGGTTTTGGGCTAGCATCGGCTGTGCGATTGTGATTCACGATGCCTGGTTTTACTGGACGCATCGGCTGATGCATCACCGGCGGCTGTTCCGCTGGTTTCACCGGGTGCATCATCTGTCTCACAATCCAACGCCCTGGGCGGCGTATGCTTTTTCACCGCTGGAAGCACTGGTGCAGGCGCTGATCTTTCCTCTCCTGACGGTGATCATGCCGATCCATGGTCTAGCCTTTGGGCTGTTCATGATGTGGCAGATCTCCTTCAACATCGTCGGGCATATGGGGTATGAATTTCATCCAAGGTGGCTGATGCAGTCTCCGCTGCGCTACATCATCAACACGCCGACAAACCACATCATGCATCATGAAAAGATGCGCGGTAATTATGGGCTGTATTTTAACTGGTGGGACCGGCTCATGGGCACGAACCACGAGGAGTATGAGAGACGCTTCTCTGAGGTGACGACGCGTGAGAAAGTGCTGGTGAAAAAGTGAGACTCTAGGAGAGAGCTGCCGATGAGCCGGGTCTATACCAGGGACAGATTCGGGTCCACATCGGCTTCCAGGGGGGAGGTGTGGCCTAACTGGAAGCGTTGGGCAGCGGCGAAGGCGATCATGCCGGCGTTGTCGGTGCAGAGGTCGGGGCGGGCGAGCAGGAGGGTGAGGCCTTCTTTTTCACAGCGGGTGGTGAGTTTTTCCCGCAGGCCTCGGTTGCAACTGACGCCGCCACTGACGGTGAGCAGGGTTTCCCCTGTCTGGTGGGCGGCGAGGATGAGCTTTTCCACCAGGACTCCGGTGATGGCCTCCTGCACGCTGGCGCAGACATTGGCAAGGACGACGGGGTTTTCGAGATCCAGCTTGGGCAGCTCATAGAGCACGGCGGTCTTGAGGCCGCTGAAGCTAAACTCAAGGCTTTGCCCGTCCATGAAACTGCGCGGGAAGGTATAGGCGTGCGGGTCACCCAGGCGGGCCTGTTTATCGATCTCCGGCCCACCGGGATAGGGCAGGCCGATCATTTTCGCTACCTTGTCAAAAGCCTCGCCAGCGGCATCATCGCGGGTGCGGCCTAACAAGATGTAATCACCCACCGCACGGACCTGGACGAGCATGGTGTGGCCACCGCTAACGATGAGGGCGATGCTGGGGCGCACGGGGCCGTTGCCCGCCATGAAGGGGGAAAGGAGATGGCCTTCCATGTGGTTGACGGCGAGGAAAGGCTTATTTTCGGCCACGGCCAGGGCCTTGGCCATGCTGGTACCGATGAGTAATGAGCTAACGAGTCCGGGGCCGCTGGTGGCGGCGAAGGCAGCTATTTCTGACAGGCGCAGACCGGCCTCTGCCAGGACTTCTTCGACCAAGGGGCGGACGTGCAGGATGTGGTTGCGCGAAGCGACCTCAGGAACCACGCCGCCGTACAGCCTGTGGATGTCCGCCTGGGAGGAGATGCGCGAGGCCAGGAGGGTGCCGTCCGGAGTGCAGATGGCTGCGGCGGTTTCGTCGCAGGAGGACTCAAGGGCGAGGATGGGCATGAGGCGGGACGGCAGGCTTCAATAAGGGCGCACGGAGGCGCGCCGCAGTTTGTCCATCATGGCGACGCCCATGCCGTGCTCCAGCATCGGCTCGGCGATGATTTCATCCACGCCGAGTTTATCCAGCTCGCGCATGACATAAAAGAAGCGCACGGCGGCTTCGGGCAGCTTGCCGTTGCCGGGGCTGAGGATCATGATCTGCTCCCAGTCGGTGAGGTCGGTGTAGCCGTCTTTTTCCTCGCCACGATAGCTCATGAGGGCGTAACGTTTGCCCTCCTCTGGGGTGAAGTCGGAGGGTTTGCTGAGCAGGCGCAAAGGGGTGCGAGGGGCGTAATGAGAGGCTAATTGGCCGGGGGCCTCGCTGGCGCCGTCCACGACCGAGCGTGTCATTCTTTCCAGGCGGCCGTAGAGCTTGAGCTCCTCCGGGGTGATGGGGCCTGGCCGGACGATGGTGATGATGTTTTTGGGGCTGCCGGGGCTGACTTTGATGATGGTGGACTCCAGGCCGTGGAGGCAAGCGCCTCCATCCAGGATGAGGGGGATGCGGCCATCAAGCTCGGCCAAGACGGCATTGGCGGAGGTGGGGCTGATGGCTCCAAAGCGGTTGGCACTGGGGGCAGCGATGGGTTTGTTCAGCGCGGTGGCAACGCGTTTGAAGATGGGATGACTGCTAATGCGGACGGCGACGGTGGGCAGGCCGGCGGTGACGAGGTCCGGCACACAGGCTTTTTTTGGAAGCAGCAGGGTGAGGGGGCCGGGCCAGTAGCGCTCGATGAGGCGCATGACGGTTTTATGGATGTCCTCGGGGATGTCGGCCACGGTTTCCAGCATCTTGCGATCCGGCAGGTGGACGATGAGGGGATCAAAAGTGGGGCGTTCCTTGGCCTCAAACACCTTGGCGACAGCGGCCGGGTTGAGGGCATCGGCGGCGAGGCCGTACACGGTTTCCGTGGGCAGGGCGACAATGTCTCCGGCCTGTAGCAGACGCACGGCCTCCTCCACGGCGTGATGCAAAAGCGGCGGCTGATCGGTCGGCAGGATGGTCGTGGACATGAACCGGGATGGTCCGACAAGATTTGGGGGATTGCAAGGGGGGAGGCGGCGGGCTTCGAGTGATGTATCTTGTTTGATGGATTTGTCCGGGCATCTGGGTTGGCCGGGATGGGGTATGCCGTGAAGCCGCAGAGCGTCCTGGAGTGCGGTGGGAAGCGCTCAAGCGCGACCCCGCCTGAGCCGGAGGTGGGGGGACGTAAAGGGGGCTTTTTCACGGGTGCTTATTGATCGCACTATGTGCCATTCACTTTTTTCGCGCGGGCCTAACATCTAGTTTGGGGTGTGATCTCCGCTCGAAAGCGGTGTCGCGCTTTGCGCTTCCCACCGCACTCCAGGACGCTTCGCGCGGTTGGGATGACTCCATTACCATTCTGGGGAGGGTTCATGGTCATCGGGGATCTTCTCGGTCTTGAAACGGTAGATACTTTTAACCAAGGGGCGGCCAGTGTTTTCCTCAAACCAGGCGGCTGAGCACCAGGGATAGTCCGAAGCCACTGCCACGAGGCCGTGTTTCAGTGCATTCCGGTGCGTGTAATTGAGCCGGGCAAAGTAAGACGGTTGGTCGGTGATCTGGGTCTCCCGGTAGTTGTGCCAGACCTTGCGGCCGGGGGCTGCATCGCACCTGTTCACCCATTGAGCAGTTTTCGTGTGCAGCTCGCCTAGCATCGCGGGCAGGGATTCCGCCGTTCCGGGGGATTCCGCTACGAAGTGGTAATGGTTGGAAAAAACGGCCCAAGCCTCCAGCCGCCACCCATACTTTTGGCATTGCTTCAACAGCCCACGCTGCAAGACCTCAAGCCGCTTCGCACCGCGAAAATGATGCGCCTTCAAGTAGGTGCCTGCGGTGACGAAGTAGAGGCCCTTTTCTGTGAGTCGATGAGTGGGAGCATGCGGCCAGGGTAGCGGGGTAGCGGCATCTTCTTTCATGGGTGGGAAGCCTTAACGGAAATCGGACTAGCCTCACAAATGGAAAAATGGAGGGAAAACGGGAACCTTGGGGTTTGTAGGGGCTTTGGCCTACATGCCATCACACTTCCGTCAGAGCGTGGCGACTTCGGTCGTTTGCCCTCCGCTCGAAAGCGGTGTCGCGCTTTGCGCTTCCCACCGCACTCCGGGACGCTTCGCGAGGTTCGGGACGTCAGAGGGCCAGGAAGCCGGGGGCGGTTTGGGGGGCGCCGCTGAGGAGATTTCGGGCGTGTTCGCGGGCGGATTCGAGCTTGCCTCCGAGCATGCGGGCGAGTTCTTCGATGCGTTCCCCATCAGTGACTTCGCGGATGTGGGACTTGGTGCGGTCGCCTTCGATCTCCTTTGTCACGACGAAGTGGCTGGCGGCGAGGGAGGCGACCTGCGGGAAGTGGGTGATGGCGATGACCTGATGGGTGCTGCCCAGAGAGGCCATTTTGTGGCCGACGGCTTCGGCGATGTTGCCACCGACGTTGGCATCGATTTCATCGAAGACGAGGAGGGGCACGGCATCTTGCTTGGCGAGGGCGCTTTTGACAGAGAGCAAGACGCGGGACATTTCGCCGCTGCTGGCTGTGAGGCGGAGGGGTTTCAGGGGTTCGCCGGGGTTGGGGGCGAACTGGAAATCGACTTCCTCCAGACCGTTGCGGGAAGGGGCGCTCAGCGTGGCCAGTTGGGCTTCGAAGATGCTGCGTTTGAAACCGAGGTCGGTGAGGTGGGAGGCGACTTCTTTGGCGAGTTTTGGGGCGGCCTCGGCGCGTTTTTTGGTGAGCTGTTTGCCGAGTTTGTCCACCTCAGATCGGCGGTCTTTGACTAGCTTGGTGAGGCGCTCCAGTTCGTCGCCACGGTTTTCGATTTTGGCGAGTTTTTGTTCGGCATCCTTTTGGAATTCCAAGATGGAGGCGACGGTGGGGCCGTATTTGCGCTTGAGCGTTTGAATGGTGTGGATGCGCTGGTCGAGCTGGGCTAGCTCAGCGGGATCGGTTTCCAGGTCATCGGCGTATTCCTGGACACTGCTTTCCAGCTCGGTGAGTTCGATCTGGGCAGATTTGAAGCCTTCAAACATGGCGGTGGTGCCGGGATCGATTTTCTCCAGTTCATGGATGTGTTTTCCGATCTCGCGGAGGGCGTCTAGGATGCCGCCTTCACCATCGCTAAGGCGGCCGGTGATGGCGGAACATACCTCTGCTAAACGGGCACCGTTGGCGGCAATGCGGTGACGGGCTTCGATCTCCTCTTCCTCGCCAGGTTTGAGATTCGCTGCGGCGATTTCCTGGGCCTGAAAGCGCAGCATGTCCTCCTGCTGGCTGCTGCTGCGCTCGCTATTCTCCAGGTCGTCAAGCTCGGTCAATGCGCTGCGCCATTGCTGCCAGGAGGCCTGATATTTGGCCAGGGTGTCCTCGCTGCCGATGTATTTGTCCAGCATCTCGAGCTGGCGGTCTTGGGAATTGAGAGACTGGTGATCGTGAGGGCCATGGAGGTCCACGAGGTGCTCGCCCAAGGCCTTGAGAACATGGATGGTGACGGGGGAGCAGTTAACGAACTGTTTGTTTGCCCCGCCGGTGCTGATGCTGCGTTTGATCAGCAACTCGCCATCCTGGCAGGGGTCCAGCCCGGCTTCAGCCAGGACGGCATCCACAGCGCGGGTATCGCGGAGATGAAAACTGGCCTCTACAGTGCAGGTATCCTGGCCGTTACGGATGAGGCTGCGGTCTGCACGCTCGCCCAGGATGAGCTTCAGTGCACCGACGATGATGGACTTGCCGGCTCCGGTTTCTCCCGTCACGCCGATTAATCCGGCCCGCAAATCCCAGGTAACATCCTCGACGAGGGCCAAGTGACGGATTTTGATGAAGGAGAGCATGAGCGGAAAAGGAAAGTGGGCCGAGTATGAAAGGTGTACGCTGCATTTCAACTGCAAGTACCATTCATTTGAACATGAAAAGTGCGTCAGAGACGAATCTCTGACGCACCTGAAATGAAGAAGATCAAGAACGAACCGGCAACCTTACTTGGCGAGGGTGGCCTTGGTTTCCTCAAGCACTTCTGCCGGGATGGGATAATAACCGTCTTTTACGACCACCTGCTGGCCGTCCTGGCTCTGGATGAATTTCACGAATTCCGTGGTGAGGGCATCCAGGGGTTCGCCGGGCTTTTTGTTGATGTAGATAAGGAGGAAACGCGCCAGGGGATATTCGCCGCTGAGGCAGTTTTCATAGGTGGCTTCAGCGAAGCTTTCTGGCGTTTCGCCGATGGGCAGGGCGCGGACGCCGGAGGTGATGTAACCGATGCCGGAGTAGCCGAGTGCGAATTCATCGGTACTGATGCCCTGGACCACGGCGGAAGAACCGGGCTGCTCCTTGACGCTGCTTTTGAAGTCGCCTTTGCCGAGGGCGTGTTCCTTGAAGAAGCCGTAGGTGCCGGAGGCGCTGTTACGGCCAAAGAGGGAGATGGCGCGGCCTTTCCAGGCATCCACACCGAGTTGGCCCCAGTCTGTGATGTCTGCCGGAGCGCCGAGTTTACGGGTAGAGGAAAATATACCGTCAATCTGGGCCAGGGTGAGGCCCTTGAGGGTGCTGTCCTTGTGAGCAAATACGGCCAGGGCATCCACGGCCACTTTGATCTCGGTAGGCTTGTAGCCAAATTTCTTTTCGAAGGCGTCGATCTCTTCCTGCTTCATCTCACGGCTCATCGGGCCGAGCTGGCTGGTGCCGCTGATGAGGGCTGGCGGAGCGGTGGCGGAGCCTTTGCCTTCGATCTGAATGTTTACATTCGGATACTTGGCTTTGAAACCCTCAGCCCAAAGGGTCATGAGGTTGTTAAGCGTATCGGAACCGATGGAGATGAGATTTCCAGAGACACCGCTGACCTGTTTGTATTCAGGGATGGCGGGGTCCACTTCAGTACCGTGGGCGAGTGCGGTGAGGCTAAGGGCAATGAAAAGAGAAGGTTGGATCTTCATGCGGTGAATTGGAATCAGATGATGGGATGCCACCCATGGATGAAACTTTGTCACATGGCGCTGAATGACGTGTGACAGTACTGTCACATACGATCTGGGCGGGTGACAGGAATGTGACAACAAGGGCAGTTGCGAAGCGCCCAGGCCCAGTCATGTTCAATGCCCCGCTGCATGGCCTTACGTGAAAAGAATCCTGTCTCACACTTACCCACCTCCATCCAGGTGCGGAATGTGGACTTCTATTATGGAAGCAAACAGACGCTTTTTGACGTCTCGCTCGACATCCCCAAGAATCAGGCGACTGCTTTTATTGGTCCCTCTGGCTGTGGTAAGTCCACGCTGCTGCGCTGCTTTAACCGCATGAATGACCGCGTGGATGGAGCCACGGTGAAAAATGGCTCGATCACTGTGGAAGGACAGGACATTCACAGTCAGGCCCTGGACGTGGTGCAACTCCGCCGTCAGGTGGGGATGGTTTTCCAGAAGTCGAACCCGTTCCCCCGCAGTATCTACGAAAACATCTCCTACGGCCTCGCCCTGCATGGGGAGAAGAGGAAGGACTATCTGGACCATGTGGTGGAGGAAAGCCTGCGTGGTGCCGCCTTGTGGGATGAAGTTAAGGATCGTCTGGATCAAAGTGCCTACGGCCTCTCCGGCGGTCAGCAGCAGCGTCTGTGCATTGCCCGCGCCATTGCTGTGAAACCGCAGGTGTTGCTGATGGATGAGCCCTGCTCAGCCCTGGACCCCATCGCCACTGCGCGGGTGGAGGACCTGTTTCATCAGCTGAAGGAGAAGTACACCCTCGTCATCGTCACGCATAACATGCAGCAGGCTATGCGCACGGCGGACTATACGGCGCTGTTTTACCTGGGGAAACTGGTGGAGTATGACGAGACGATGCATCTCTTCGAGAATCCCAAGGAGAAGCTGACGGATGACTATGTGCGGGGGCGGTTTGGGTGAGGTATAAATTTCATATCCTCAAATCATGATGCGTTGATGGGAGATTGACGCTGAGCAGGGAAGGGGTAATTTCATCTCATGCCTGCCCGTCCCAATGTACGATCCGAACTCGAAGCCGCCATGCGCCAGCGTATCCTGGTCATTGATGGGGCCATGGGAACGACGATTCGTGGATACGGGCTCAAGGAAGCCGATGCGCGGGGAAGTCGCTTTTTAGACAACGAGAAGGACCTGCTGAACAACGGGGACATCCTTTCCATCACGCGGCCGGACATCATTGAGGACATCCACCGCCGCTTCCTGGAGGCTGGGGCGGACATCATTGAGACGAACACTTTCTCCGGTACCAGCATCGCACAGGCGGAATTTTTCCGAGAGGTGCCGCATGGACGGAAGAAGGATCCTGAGTTTTTCCAAGAGATGCTGGAGGACAAGTTCCTCAACGACATCGCTTGGGAGATCAATTTTAACTCCGCCCAGCAGTGCCGGAAGTGGGCGGACTTGATCGGTGAAAAGACGGGCCGCAAGCGTTACGTGGCCGGGGCCATCGGGCCTCTGACGGTGTCCCTATCGCAGTTCCCGGACCTGAATGACCTGAGTTTCCGCTACGTCACCTTTGACCAGGTGAAGGCGGCTTATGCGCACCAGATCCGCGCTTTGATCGCTGGTGGTGTGGATACCTTGATGGTGGAGACCATCTTTGATTCCCTGAATGCGAAGGCCGCGTTGGTGGCTATCCGTGATGTCTTTGACCAGGATGGAGTGGAACTGCCCATTCAGATTTCCGCCGCTGTCGGTCCTGGTGGGGAGACGATGATCTCTGGCCAGATCACGGAGGCTTATCTGAATGCGATGCGTCATGTGAAGCCGCTGTCCATCGGTCTAAACTGTTCGTTAGGCCCGGACAAGATGCGCCCGTTCCTGGAAGAACTGGCGACGAAGGCCGATTGCTTCGTTTCCGCCTATCCGAATGCTGGCATGCCCAACCCGCTGGCACCGACGGGATTCGACCTGCTGCCGCCGGACATGGCTGGCTATGCGACCGACTTTGCCAAAAGCGGCTTTGTAAACATCATGGGCGGCTGCTGCGGCAACACGCCGGAGCACATCGCCGCCATTGCAAAAGCGGTGGAAAATCTGCCGCCACGTGAAGTCGCGCATCCTGCGCCTGATATGCGCCTTAGTGGATCGCAACCCTTTGTGCTCAGGCCGGGGTCCAATTACCTCATGATCGGCGAGCGCACGAACGTGGCAGGGTCGCCAAAGTTTGCTAAGTTGATCAAAGAAGGCCGCCTTGAGGAGGCCGTCACCATTGCCCGTCAGCAGGTGGAAAACGGGGCCAATGTCATCGATGTGTGCATGGACGAAGGCCTCATTGATGGGGTGCCGATGATGACCAAATTTCTCGTGCTCTTACAGACGGAGCCGGAGGTGAACAAGGTGCCTATCATGGTGGACTCCTCCAAATGGGAGATCATCGAGGCGGGTCTGAAGTGCCTGCAAGGGAAGGGGATTGTGAACTCGATCTCGCTCAAGGAGGGTGAAGAAAAGTTCAAGGAATACGCCCGCAAGATCAAGCAATACGGGGCAGCAACGGTGGTGATGGCCTTTGACGAAAATGGCCAGGCCGCGACTTATGAGGAGAAGATCCGCATCTGCGAACGCGCCTACCGCATCCTGGTGGATGAGGTGCAGTTCCCGCCGGAGGACATCATCTTTGACCCCAACATCCTCACCGTTGCCACCGGCCTGGAAGAGCATAACAATTACGCACTGGATTTCATCAATGCCACCCGCTGGATCAAGGAGAACCTGCCCTTGGCGAAGGTGAGCGGTGGCGTCAGCAACATCAGCTTCAGCTTCCGTGGTAACAATAAGGTGCGCGAGGCGATGCACAGCGTGTTCCTGTATTATGCCATCAAAGCGGGCATGGACATGGGCATCGTGAATGCCGGCATGCTGGAAGTTTACGAGGAGATCCCCAAGGAGTTGTTGGACAAGGTAGAGGACGTCATCCTCAATCGCCGTCCGGATGCCACGGAGATCCTGGTGGACTATGCCGAGCAGTTCAAAGGCCAGGCGGGAGCCGCCAAGAAGAGCGAGGTGGACATGTCCTGGCGTGAAGCCCCGGTGGCCAAGCGCCTTGAGCATTCCCTGCTCCGAGGCATCACCGATTTCATCAACGAAGACACGGCGGAAGCTCTGGAAAAACTGGGCAAGCCTCTGTCAGTCATCGAAGGGCCTCTCATGGACGGCATGAGCGTGGTGGGAGACCTCTTTGGTGCCGGGAAAATGTTTCTTCCGCAGGTGGTGAAAAGCGCCCGCGTGATGAAGCAGAGCGTGGCCTATTTGCAGCCCTTCATGGAGGCTGAAAAAGCCCGCAAAGCGCGTGAGCGTGAGCTGCTGGTGGAGATCGCAGGCAAGACGGCCGAGGCCCTCCAGAGTGGAGATGAAGTTCACGTCGTGGAAGGTTTCAGCTACCTGCCTTACCCCGGTCTCAGCCTGGAAGAACGGCGTGTCGAAGTGAAATTTGCCGCCGAACTAGCGGCGGATTTGGAGACGGCCGAGACCGAATACAAACGCCGCTTTGGCATCATCCTGGACCGCAACAACGTGCAGGAAATGAGTCCCGACTACGCCGCCACCCGCGAAAGCCGCCAGCGCTGGAGCGTCGCGACGCTGGAGCCTGCAGGAGCATTTGTGGATTGGATGTTTCATCGATATTCCGTTGAAGAACTCGCCCAAATCGAGCAGACTCCTCATGAAGATGAAACTAGCCCCAGCAGCGACGATCCCGCCCGAACTGACCGGCTCCTGGCGCAATTTTTCTCCCAAGCTGAGCTCGGAAACAGCGACTCTGTTCAAGCAGATCGAGGAGGACAGCCTGGAGAATCTTCGTCGGGCGGGGCAGGCCGTGCTGATGGAAGCGCCGACGGAATATCAGATGGCTCCCAAGAAGCCCTGACCGCCGCCGATCTTATTCCGGCCGAGGCTGCGAAGCAGGGCGGGGGGAAGATTGTTCTTGCGACGGTGAAGGGGGATGTGCATGACATCGGCAAGAACATCGTCGGCATTGTGCTGGCATGTAACGGCTTTGAAGTCACGGATATGGGAGTGATGGTGCCCTGTGCCAAGATCCTGGACAAGGCGGTGGAAGTGGGCGCGGATGTTATTGGCCTTAGCGGTCTGATCACGCCCTCTTTGGATGAAATGGTCCATGTCGCTTCCGAGATGGAGCGCCTGGGCATGAAGCAGCCGCTGCTCATCGGCGGTGCCACCACCAGTGCCGCTCACACGGCCATCAAGATCGCTCCCCACTATAGTGGCTCCATCGTCCATGTTCTGGATGCCAGCCGGAGTGTGCCTGTGACCACCTCTCTTATCAGCGAGGAGCAGCGGGAAGATTTTGTCCTCAAAAACGAGGCGCGTCATGTGCGCCTACGTGAGGAATACGGCAAGAAAAAGGATCGGCAGCTACTCAGCATCGCCGAGTCTCGCGAGAAAGGTTACAAGTGCGACTGGACCACGCAGGACATCGCCAAGCCAAGTTTCCTCGGAACGAAGACGTATGAAGGCGCAGATCTGGTGCCGACGCTGCGGCCCTACATTGACTGGTCCCCGTTCTTCCATTCCTGGGAGTTGCGTGGTCGCTGGTTGTCTGCTGAAGGACGTTTCAATTCGGCGCATGAAGATCCCGATCTGAAAATCCAGGCGGATGAGCAGGCTTTGAAGCTTTATCATGACGCGAACGCACTTTTGGACCAGATTGAAAAAGAACATCGGTTCACCCCGCGTGGAGTTTTTGGTTTCTTCCCTGCGAACGCCACGGGTGATGACATCGAGGTCTATCGTGATGAATCACGCAAGGATGTGCGCACCGTATTCCATTCGCTCCGGCAGCAGGTTATCAAAAAGGACAAGCCTAACTTTGCGCTCAGCGATTACGTCGCGCCCAAGGACAGGGGGCTGGCCGATTACATCGGGGGTTTTGCTGTGGGCATTCATGGTGCCGATGAGTTCGCCAAGGAGTTTGATGCCATCAACGATCCTTACAGCGCTATCATTGTGAAAGCGGTGGCGGACCGTTTGGCCGAGGCCTTTGCTGAATACATGCACCAGCAGGCACGCTTTGCCTGGGGCTATGAAAAGCCTGGCGACCTCACTCATGAGGAAATGGTAAAGGAAAAGTATCGGGGGATCCGCCCGGCACCGGGTTATCCTGCACAGCCCGACCACACGGAAAAGCCGATCTTGTTTGACCTACTCAATGCCACAGAACTGACGGGTGTGGATCTCACGGAAAGTATGGCCATGCATCCTGGGAGCGCGGTCAGCGGCCTCTACTTTAGTCATCCAGAGGCGCATTACTTCGGCATCAGCGTCGTGGGCAAGGACCAAGTAGAGGACTACGCTGCCCGCAAAGGCATGACGGTTCCCCAGATGGAGAAGTGGCTCGGCCCTTGGCTGGGTTACTAACTGTCAGAGAGTGACAGCTCAGTTTCCCTGAAAAACATAGACGGGCTGGTCCTCCTGCCAGCTTAGATACCGCATGGCTCCGGTGATTTCCTCCTCGTCCAATTGGCTGAGGCGGAAAGTGCGGCCGGAGAAAGCTCCGGTGGTGGCTTTCCGACCTTCGATGAGGTTCCCTATCGTCGTCCTCATGTCACCTGGTTGGACTACAGGTGCACCGCTGGCAATGGCCCCCATGGAGAGTCCCACAACTTCTTGAGCATTCCTTTGGTCACGAATTTGGAGCATGGTTTCACGATGCACACCGCCGAGATAAGTGATGGCGATGGAAGACAAAATTCCAATGACGGCGATGACGATCAGCATCTCTGTCAAACTGAAGGCCTGGCGTGGTGCAGGATGGAGATGTTTTAAATTGGTGTTCATGAGACAAAAAATTTACAATAGAAGTTATATTCTTTGCTGTTATTCGCAATCTCTAAGGGTTAGAAAATGTCTGACAAGCCGTTCTCTGGTTTTCCGTCTTTTCTTATGAGGACAGATATTAGGATTGTATGGTATCGAAATATTTTCGGGCCACCGTGGGTTCAATAGGATGCATGGAAAGTGAACAGAGGGTGTCCCTTCGGCTTTGTGATCTATCCACACTGAAGAATTCACAAATTTCTTGGCGGCCTGGGTAAACCCCTGCGAGATTGCGCGATGCCCTACATTATCGACGCGCTCGTCATCCTCGCTTATTTTGGGATCATCATTAGCATCGGCCTGTCCCAGCGCAGCAAGAGTGGCAGCATGGAAGGCTTTACGCTGGGGGATCGACAAATCGCCTGGTGGGCAGTGCTGGCCTCGATTCTGGCGGCGGAAATCAGTGCAGGGACTTTTTTCGGTGCGCCCGGGGAAGGGTATGCGCTACGCAACTATACGTATATTCAGCTCATGGCCGGATACCTCCTGGCAAGACTGGTGGTGAGCGCGGTCTTTATTCCAGCCTATTACCGGTATGGAGTGGTGAGTGTGTATGAATTTCTCGGTATTCGTTTTGGTCCGCTGACCCGTCGTTGGGCTTCGGGTATCTTTTTGGTCACCCGGCTGCTGGCAAGTGGATCCCGCCTGTGGGTGCCGACGGTGATCCTGGTGCTGGGCTGGAAGCTATACGTGAATCCGAATACCACGCCGATGCAGGAGTTCTGGCTGTATGCGGGTGCGTTGGTGGGCATCACGGTCCTGACAGCCATTTATACTACTCTGGGGGGCATTCGGGCGGTGATCTGGACGGATGTGATCCAGATTGGCGTACTGTTTTCCGCTCTGGGTTTCGCCCTTTGGTATCTGCTGGGGCATACGGGTGGCTGGGCTGCACTTCAGGGAGCCATCCAGGAACCGGCGATGATTGACTGGGGCAGTCCTGATCCCGCTCATCCAGGTGCATGGGGCTGGGTAAAAGGAATTTTGGAGACAGAATACACCATCTGGGCAGCCTTCATCGGCAGCACGTTTGTCACGCTTGCTACACACGGAACAGACCAGGACATGGTCCAGCGCATGCTGACGGCAAAAAATAAACGCCAGAGCGGCATGGCGACCATTCTATCAGGGGTCTGTGACATCCCGGTCAACTTCATGGTGCTGAGCATCGGCATCCTGCTGTATGTTTACTTCCAGGCCAATCCGTCTGAACTGCTGCCGAAGAATGTCAAAGGCACCGTGGACAGCAGCCAGGTGTTCCCCTATTTCATCCTCAACGTGATGCCACAGGGGCTGCGCGGTCTGGTGGTGGCGGGGGTTCTCGCGACCGCGATGGGATCGCTGAGCACCGCGCTGAATTCGCTGGCGACCAGCTA
This sequence comes from Prosthecobacter fusiformis, assembly GCF_004364345.1. Lineage (NCBI taxonomy): Bacteria > Pseudomonadati > Verrucomicrobiota > Verrucomicrobiia > Verrucomicrobiales > Verrucomicrobiaceae > Prosthecobacter > Prosthecobacter fusiformis. Next base: position 703,489 of record NZ_SOCA01000003.1, read on the forward strand.
TGCACGCGACTTTCACTTTCGCTGGTTTGGCGAGCCCTCAACCGATGCTGGCCAGGTGAGGGTGCTGCGTTTTAGCACGGTCTTGTTTGCCGTTCTGCTCATTGGGGTGGCTCTGGCCACAGCCTGGGTGAAGGCGCACAACCCTAGCCTGCGCATCATCCCGATCATTCTCGGTGTTTTTGGTTATACCTATGGCTCGCTACTGGGAGTTTTCATGGTCGGCCTCTTCACCAAGACTCGGGGCAATGATCTGGGTAACGGTATCGGCATGCTGGCCGGATTTATAGTGGTGGCCTACCTCAGCGGCCTCGACCAAGGGCTGGCTGCCACGCTGGGTATGGGGGAGGGAATTTCCCGGCCTGATTGGATGCCTATCGTGGAGTTTCCCTGGCGCATCTTTTTTGGCACGGTCGTGACCTTTGCCGTGGCAGTGCTGTTTCCCACCTCCTTGGTTATGCAGCGCCACCGCTACCTGGCGGAAAAATAAGCAGCTTACTTGGGCTTCTTCCACTCTTCGCCTTCGTCGTCGTCGTCATCCATGCCGGTGTATCCGTCATCGTAGCCATCGTCGTCTTCGTCCTCATCCTCGTCATCTTCGAGGTTGAGGCCTTCCAGAGCTTCCAGGTCGAGGTCATCTGGATCGATTTCATCCGGATCTTCTTCGTCCTCATCCTCGTCGGAGGATTCTTGATCACTGGCGGCGGATTCCTCCAGCCCGCGTTTTTCGATTTGGGCAAGGGTGTCCGTCACGTCTTCCACAGTGTCCCAGACTTTCCGGGCGACAAACAGAGGTGCGCCCTGCTGGACTGCCATGGCGATGCTGTCACTTGGGCGTGCATCCAGCTCAATGAGCTTGCGCTGGTGGAGTTCGTTGGCCGCGGAAAGAATCATGCGTGCGTGAAAGACGCTGCCTTCCACGTGATTGATGATGATGCGCTCCACCTTGGCTCCAAAGGCAAGCAGTACGCTGCCTAACAAATCGTGTGTCAATGGTCGGTCCTTGGCCACGCCACGCATAAACATGGAAATGGCTGTGCCGACGGATTCATCGACATAGATGACAAAGGTCTTTTCGCTATTGCCCAGAAAAACGGCAAAACTGCCGTCCAGAGGCAGGACAGCACGTACTTGGGCTTCGACGACTTCGCGGTTCATGCTGCGAATTTAAGCCCGGCGGGGCTTGGATGGCAACACCGCCGGGCGATTTATTACAGATAAGACGACAGCCGTGGGCCAGGCGCTGCCGCTACCAAGTCTGACGGCTGATTTGGCGGTCAAGCTGCTGGCCGTAATTGCGCATCTTTTGGTCCTGAGATTCGACACTGGAATAAGGAGCCGGACCTGCAGAATAATTGGGCGTGTAAGCAGGAGCGCCGCTGCTGTAAGTGGCACCACCATAGCTGGAGCCGCTGCTGTAGCTGGGCGTGGTGGAGCGGGGCTTATTGGGAACGCCGAGGAAATTCACGTCATTAGAGCCGTAGAGAAACTGCTTGCAGCTAGTGAGACCAAGGCTGTAAACGGCAAGGCCAAGGCAGAGGAAGTTGAATTTCATCCCAAGGATATGCCATTTGAGGGTTCAATTGGCATATCCTTTATGGATTATTCCTCGACCCGGACTTTGAGCATGGGCGGTGTATTCCGGGTGTTTTCCTTGCTGGCAAAGGCATGGGCCAAACCGTTACGAGCCGTTTCATCCGTTTCACGAATGATGATGAAAGTCGCCATGCCGTTGCTGTCCATGCACAGAAAGTTTGCCAGCGCCTCGCCTTTCATAGTGAAGGCTCCGCGCGTGGTGCCCTGCGGGACGATGAACTGCCCCAGCTTCGTTGCCTGCCCTTCGACAGGACTAATCCGGTGCTCCGTAGCCAGGCTATGGGCAGGGGCATTGGACCAGGAAATCTCGTTTTCGCTCCATGCATCCTGGGTTTCATCCGTGAGGCCGTAAACAGTGAAGACTGCATCTGGCACGAGGGAGGCAAAGCCCAGATCGCTAGGCTCCACATGAAGGGTGAACTCGGCTTCTGCGATCTGTTTTCCTGTGAAACGACTCAGGTCAAAGGCGACGTAGGCTTTCCGATCCAGGCTTTCATCGTGGGTGGTGTGCTTGATGCGGAGATACGATTCGCGGCCAGTCACCCGCTGACGCAGGTTGGACTGGATCCAGGAGTCCTTGCCACGGCCAAAGGCGGTCGTCAGGATTTGCCACCCGTCTCCCAGATTATTGATTGGCCCAGGAAGCCAGCGTCCAGGTTCAGGCTGATCATCCTGGCTGACTGCATCCGGGTAGGAGGCGCTTTTGATGAAGCCGCCATAGTCCACACGCTGGCCTGCCCGCAGTTCTTTGCGGCCTTTTTCGCCTTTCCTCTCCACTTCCACCAAACCTTCGATGACATGGACGAGGCATTTTCCATCCTCCCCGGCGCTGATGCCGAAGCGGGTGCCGTAGTCCACGACTTTGGTCTCTGCGGTGTGGATGGTGAAGCCTTTTGCCTGCTGGGGCACCTCAGCAACGACGGTGCCTTTTTTGACGCGGCATTCCATGGCGGAGATCACCTCCAGGGTCACGGGGGCCTCCAGAGCCACTTCCGCTCCGCTGGCAAATTTCAAGGTGGCGATGCCGTCGAGCAATTCCAGCATGCCTGGTTGCAGGCTGGATCCTTCCAGTGTGGGGAGGGCACTATTCCCCCATTTACAGTCGTTGGCCTTGGTGAGGGTGGCGACAGGCGTGGGTTCACGCCCGATCAACCAGACTGCGCCGGCGGAAACAATAGCCGCTGCGATGGGCAGGACGAAGCGAGAAACCTTCGATGAAAGACTGAATGCTTTTCGGGGAAGGGGAGGCGTGGCTTTACCCAAAAGAGCGTCTGCAGGAGTCACCCGCATTTCAGCATCCATCAGTGCGGCCTGGGCCAGCAGCGTGCGGACCTCTGGATTTTGGCGCAGGGCATCGTTGAGGCGGGTCTGTTCCTCCGCCGTCAGCGCGTGGTCGCGTGCGCGCTCCCACAGTTCCAGCCAGTGCCAGGTTTCGTCAGGTTTCATGAATGTGTCTCCAGTTGTTTTTGCACGCACTGCATGAGGCTCAGGCGTACACGGCTAAGGGCGCGATAGATGGCAGCTTCGGTGCGGTTGACCCGCTCGGCGATTTGATCAATCTCGAGGTCGTCAAAGTAACGCAGGTGCACCAGTTGCCGGTGTTCCGTGGGCAGGCGTGTCAGGCAGGCGCGCAGGGCATCCTGGCGTGCTGAGCCATCTTCCGAAAGCTCTGACACAGCATGCCCCAGGGCTTCCAGCGCATCTTCGTCCAGGGGCAGATGCTCTCGCTTTTTTTGGCGACGGTGGGTGAGGATCTGGTGGAATGCCGTTTTGCGTGCCCAAGCAATAAAATTGGTACCCAGGGTGAAGTCATCGAAATGTTTCCAAAGCAGCAGCTTGGTTTGCTGAAGGATGTCCTCAGCCTCGCTATCACGCGGCACCAGGCCATGGACATAGAGGGAAAGTGACCGCTCGTGAGCGGTCAGCAGTTCCAAAAAGACGGTAGTCCGGTCATCAGCCATGCAAAGGATACAGGCAGGAAGTGTCCAGGATTGGACAGAAAAATGCGATTCCGGGCGAAATCAGCCACGGATTTATAAGTTGTCCTTCAATGTGGATGCGGGGGGCTGTAGCAATCCCCCTGATGGTGGTGGGGCCGTTTCTGGAGGTAATGCTGGCTCAGTGACCTGTGGTGCAGCAGGCCCGCGAGGTGGTTCCGGGGTCAGTGGAGCCGAAGCTGAAGGGACACTGGAAACGGGTGTGCCTGACTGCACGGGAATCGCTTTGATGACGGGCGATTTTAACCAAAAGGCGTCTCCTGAAAGATGCGCCAATACTGCGCCAGCGACAATGGACCCACCGATGAAAACCGCAGCCCGTAGCCAGAATGGAACAAACTCTTCGGGTGCCAGCAAAACCTCATTGGGGTGGATCGTGGGTGGCGCATCTGCTGCTGTTTTAGCCCAATCGTGGGTCGTTCCGCGCTCCATGACTGAGGTGTCGCGAAACAGCAATTCGGCGAAACCGATGGTTGGCTTCTCGGATATGGGAGCACCGCCGCTTGTCAGCGCCATCGGCGGATTCGTGAAGGGTGCGTTTTTGTCAGCCGCCGATTCGGCCGAAATCGTCCGCATGCGTGAGGGGGCTTTAGCGGCAGCAGGGACGAGAGGCTCCGAAGCAGGGGCTGGTGAAGGCTTCACCAGTTCGTGGTGTTGCAGAATGCGGGCATACCGAGCGAGGAAATCGGCACGGGGACAAGCTTTTTCCTCTTTGTATCTCTGAATTTCTTCATCAAAAAGCCGGGCGATGGACTCACGGTCTCGGGTTCCGCCGGGAGTCTCGGTATGCTGTCCCGGAACGGCCTCCAGGCCTACCAGGAAACGTCCGACGGCAGACAGCCATGCGCCATTCCAGACAGTCGGTTTTGCCGAATTGATCTGCGGCAGCAGCACTGCGGGGTTGAGCCCCCGGCCAGCCATAGCGGCAAGGGTGGGATGGCCGCGAAGCAGGAGGGAAAAGGCTGGCCATTCATTGAGCTTGGTCAGCATCAGCCTGGCTGTGCGTGCATCTTCACGCGGAAATCCTGTGAGCAGAAAGATATCCTCAAGACGCAGTCTTTGGGCCTCAAGACCTGATTTTTCCAGGGAATCCAATGCGCCATCCAGTCCGGCGAGTACCAAGTATGCTTCATGAACATTCAGCGAACGCCGCTCACGCAGTAAATCGGCCAGGCTAACTCCTTCAGCCATTTCTTCCGCGATGCAGGTGATCTCCTCTCCCTCATGCAGAAGAACCAGAGGGATGACATCAGGAAACTCGCGCTTTTTAGACAAGCTCATTCCCTTTTCCGCCAAAGTTCGTACACTCGGTCCTGCAAGGCGCTCGGGCAGCATCTGCTCCACCAGGACCGTCCGGCCTGTCTTCGTCAGCGTGCCGCGCATCGAGTAGGGATTGGACATATCCAGTCGCTGGCTCTGAATGCGGATCAGATTCACCACTCCCCGTGCGACTTCTTGATAACTGGCCAAGAGGGGCGCTAAGAGGGCGCGAGGCTTGTGTGCCGTGGGGATTTCGCCCGTTAATTGCTCTGGAGCCAGTTTTTGCAGTGCCGTCTTGAGTTCCCGGAGTGAGGTCACTGAGCTACGGTCTGCCGCCAAAAGGCAGGCGGCTAGCAATTCCATAAAATCTGTCCCGGGCAGCAATTGGTCTGGCAGGGTAGGGCCGCCGCCTGATTGATCCTGAAAAAATGCACGCAGCATTTTGGCCGGTTTATCGAAGGTTTGTTTCAGGCCCTGATTACGGGTCTCCCCGGCGGCGAGTAATCGGTAATCCGACAGTTGGATTTGTAACTGCTGGGAGCCTGTTTGTACCACACGCAGGCCATTTAAGATGTTGTCTGGAAGAAGGTCTGACCGCTCCATGAGAGCGATGACCGTTTCCAGGGCACGGCACGCCACCATCACGGCCAGCCAGCCAGGGATTTCTTGTTGCCGGGCCAGGTAAGCTCCCAGCGTTTCTCCGTCCACATTTCCCGTGATGTAAAACGGATTTCCCTCATCTTCACCCGCCTCCTTCAGCGGTGCCAGGAGAGGATGCCCCCGCGCTTGCAGCCGACGACAGGCTTCCTCAAATGCAGCACGGTCCGCCAGGGGCTCCAGTAGCACATGGCAGTGTACGAATTCTTGCGTCAGAGTATCAAAAGCCAATACAGCGACTTGATTCGCGTCACGAATCAACTCGACGTTACTCCCGTCCGCGTCCTGGACGATTTGATATTGCCTGAAAAGACTGGGTTCCGGCATGGGACTGCGTGGGGAAGAAAGGATAGTGCCAAGTCTGCGCCTTGAGACGCTCTTTTCAACAACAGACTCTCCAGGATGTCAATTCATTGCCTGGGGCTCCTCAATCGCAGCTCGTTCTCAAAATCTGTCTGCAAGCGCGGATTTTTTCACGCTAACAGGATTTCCCGAGCCCGGGCCTCCAGTTTTTCACGGCAACGGTCATCACACAATTCCTCGTATGCCTGCAGGCATGCCGCCTCTAGCTCCCACGGCTGCCGATCTGGGAACTCGTAATCAAAGCTTTTGATGTAAAATGCCACCCGATGTTCCTGCTCAGGTGTGCTTAGACCTGGATCTTCTGCACCAATGGTTGGGTACTCAGTTTTCATGGTAAATGGGCATCGCCAACCAGAAAGCGGCTGGATGTATGTGAGTGCACACGTCCAAAATTAATCTTCTGAACGATATCATTACCCACCTTGGCACACTTCGTCGGTCCTTTGCTCTCTTTAGGTCGCCCGCTGCCTCTTTCTTTAGCCAGCCCATGTCACTCTCTGTCCCCTGCTTACCCATCCATAGTCAGTTGCAGCCTCGCTTACAGTGGCTCTCTGGTCGCCAGGGTCACCAGCTCAAGAGATCTCTGCGACCACGGCCCGTTGCCGGGCAGCCGCATCTTCGAGCACGGGGTCAGAAAAAAATGCAACAGATGTTTTTCGTCGGTGCCTACTGCTTGCAGGCGGAGCGGCTGAAGGAGGTGCTCATTGGGCAGCGGTCCAAAAAAGGGCTGCATTATGTTTCCATGGTGAGCGTCTCTGTCATCCCCGGCCTGCGTAAAAAGCTCTTCAACCAATTGCGCATGCTTCACGTTTATGATTGTCCCTTTGCAGGTATGCCTGACCACACGCCTAAGGCCCTCACGGATGAAAAATTGGAGCACTGTGTTTGGGTTGAGCCTACGACTAAAGTCTTGGTCGAATTTGAAGAGTGGTCAAAATCTGGCCATCTCCTCCACCCTTCTGTAGTCCGGATCGTGGATTAGTGCCTGCTTTAGCGACAAAGCTGACGCAGCCTTTAGTGACACCTTTTGGGCAGGCAAACCTGAGGGGCAATATCATCTGAAACCCCTGCTTTGAGTCATCGGAGAATTTCCGTTCTGAATCAGTGGAATTTTCAGGGGGCCACCCTCGCTCACGCTTGCGATGCATTGGGAAGGGAGCTGCTGCCCATGGCCCTGCCGGGTCCGGGTTTCCTTCACTGCTTCATTGCGCCCTTCGGGTGCTGCCTAACCAAATAGATGCCTGTCAATGAGCTTGGTCGCCAAGCCCAGGCGCAGGCTTCAATCCAATTTTCTGTTCCTATGTCCGCTGCACCGTCCAATTCTGAAACTGTCATAGATGCCCCACCTGTCTGGGATGAAGAGACAATCCGCACCCTCAATAGGCACATGCGCATCCGTTTTCGTTATCTTTCATCGGCTGTGCGGCAGATGACCCTTCTCCAGTGCATGGATGAAGTCAGCCCTTCAAGAGGTGTGAATGCACTCATTGAGCAGGTGGAGAAAAAGCTGAGCCTCTAAAAGAGACCTGACACATCCGGTTTCTGGCAACGTGTCGAATCATCACCGCTATGAAACTTCAAACACTTGCAGACCTCTATATTCACGAACTCAAAGATCTCTACAGCGCTGAAAAGCAGTTGATCAAAGCCTTGCCAAAAATGGCCAAGGCCGCCACCAGCGAAAAGCTTGCCCAAGGCTTCAAAAAGCATCTGGAGGAGACCAAAGAACACGCGGCACGCCTTGAAAAGCTGCTGGCTGCTCACAGTCAGACCACTCGCGGCCCTCGTTGCAAAGGCATGGAGGGCCTTCTTAAGGAGGGCGAAGAGCTTATCGAGGAAGAACCCGATGCAGAAGTCCTCGATGCGGGGCTCATCTCCGCAGCTCAGCGAGTTGAGCATTACGAAATCGCCGGTTACGGCTGCGCTCGCACCTATGCCGAGCTTTTGGGGGACAAAGAAGGAGCCAAAATTCTTCAGACTACCCTGGATGAAGAAGGTGCTACGGACAAGATACTCACCGAGCTGGCCCTCTCCGAAATCAATATTGCGGCAGATAAATAACACTCTGGGACTCGAAATGAATTTTGGTATCCAGGGCTAAAGGCCTGAGCCCAAAAGTTGCAGATTTTGCAATTTTTGGGTGCAGGCAGGAATGAAACCGCCGAGAAGGGCAGGGTTTAACGGCGTGAAACACTCCGCATCCGTTTTAGCGGTGCAGTTTGCTGATGAAAATGAGCAACAAGGAGGGCGGTATCACGTTTTTCCTTTTCCAGGTCTCAAATCATTCCTATTTATTGGCCTCGATCTAAATTCATATGAGTCTCTCTAAACCAAAACTTCATAATGCAATGTGGCCCGGCCTTGTAGGCAAGGGCGATGGCGACGGCCAAGAACCGCCAATCAGCCTGGAGCGCATGCTTGACCTGACTGCCGCAGCCGAAGTGGGCGGTCAAAAATTCGAAGGCATTGATTATTTCCTTTTCCATCCTCACACTGATCCGCAGGCGAGTGATGACGAACTGAAAAAAATTGCCGACCTTATTGTTAGCAAAGGCTTTGATGTCGGCTCCCTGGTCGCTCCAGTGTGGCCAGGCACAGTGGGTGATTCAGCCATGGGCGATGACGCCGCACAGGCCAAGTTCTTGGAGGCTGTCAAAGTGGCTTGCCGTATCGCTAAAGTTTTCAACGAACATGGTGTGCGCAAGTATGGTGTCATCCGTGTGGATTCGGCCGAATTTGGTGTGGCCAAATGGCGTGAAAATCCCGTGGCTAACACGGCCCGGATTGTCGATACCTTTAAAAAAGCTGCCAAAATCGCAGCTGATCATGGTGAACGTCTTGCCGCAGAAGGTGAGATTTGCTGGGCGGGGATGCACTCATGGAAAGACATGCTGGACGTGCTGGAAGGTGTTGGAATGCCTGAATCCTTTGGTTTCCAGGCAGATCTGGCGCACACTTACCTCTACACATTGGGGTATAACGCCCCAGAGCATGCCTTGGTCAAAGAAGGTTATTCCGATGCCGAATTTTGGGCTGCCTATGAAAAGATGACTGACAAACTCCGTCCTTGGACCATCGATTTCCACGTTGCTCAAAATGATGGCCAGGTGCATGGAGCTGGTTCCCATGATAAAACGGGCAAGCATTGCCCTGCTGACGATCCGAATGGCAAGCTGGACATCACCAAAGCTGCTGGCTACTGGCTAAAAGACGCCGCGAGCCGTGGCATCCAGCACATTTGCTGGGATGGCTGCATGTTTCCAAATGCGATGCTGGAGACTCCTTCGACCTGGAATAACATCCTGGATGCCATGATCAAGGTGCGGAATGCACATGGCTGGGCTTAATGCTGCACATGGAATTTCAATCTGGCAGTCTGGTCGCGTCATTGACCGGCTAGGCTGCCTGATTTTATTTTGGCAGTTGTCCGTAAACCTTTCAGCGTTTACTCACACCGCCCGTATTCCTTTGGTATGTCAGATCTCCCCTTCAACTATGCCATTCTGCAGGCAGTGGAAAAAGATTCCCGTTATCACCCTCATGCCTATGAGTTTGTGCGGGACGCCCTGCATGTGGCGGTGAAGCATTTCCGTGAAGGACAGGAAGACCAGCATGTTACCGGTCAAGAAGTGCTGGAAGGGGTGCGTCTCCATGCTCTTGCCGAGTATGGGCCGATGGCTTTCACCATTCTCAGCGAATGGGGGATTCACCAAGGCGAGGACATCGGTAATATTGTCTATAACTTGATCGAAACGAGTTACTTTGGAAAAAACGAAGGAGACAGTTTAGAGGATTTTGGAGGTGGATACCATTTTGAAACGGCTTTCTCTGAGCCTTTCAAGCCGCGTCTGAACCGGCAGGAGGCCTGATTACAGGCCTTTTAGCGTAGTGAGATTTGCTCAAAGCTGCGCTTGAGATGGACCCAAGTCTGCGCATTCTGCTGGGCTCTATGCCCGCCATTCCTGCCGAATTTTCCCAAGTCACCGCGATCACCAAAGCCAATGTTTATTTTGACGGCAAGGTGGTCAGTCACACGATTGTCTTCCCCGATAGCCGTAAAAAGACCTTGGGACTCATCTATCCTGGTAGCTATCATTTTGGCACAGAGAAAGCGGAGCTCATGGAAATCGTCGCCGGCACCTGTGAAGTGAAACTTGACGGTAGCGAGGACAAATCCTCTTACTCCGCAGGACAGGTCTTCGAAGTGCCTGCGAAGTCGGGCTTCGATATTTCTGTCAAAGAAGGCATTTGTGAGTACATCTGCTCTTTTATTGGCTAAGAACTCCTGGGAGCCGGAAGGATCAACGGGTTTAACACTTCTTTGTCACTCTTGCCCATTCTTCGCGTAGGATGGGATCAAGAATTTTGGTCCATTCAACATAGCCTTCAGGGCTTAAGTGGAGAAGATCTTTGGCATAATAGATCCTGATTGGATGGCCTTTCTCATCGGCCAAGTAGCTCGTGCAGTCCACATAGCGGGCCCAATCATGATCCTCCGCCCACATTTTAAGCTGGCGGTTGACCTCGTGCACTTGAGGTATTTGAGTGATGCGCTTTTCACCAATTTTTACCGAGGTGATAATGACCCTGGCCTCGGGCAGTTGCTCATGCACCTTATTCAGAAACCGGGTATAGTCGCTCAAAGTCTCCTCGACGGTCAGTCCTGCATTGATATCGTTGCTACCTGTGTAAGTGACGATCAGTTTGGGTTCATGCCTTGCGACCAGGGTATCAAAATGAACGACCAAGTCATTTGCTACACTGCCTCCAAAGCCGCGATTTAGCACCGGCAGATTAGCGAAGTCTTTCTCCAACGTTTTCCACAATCGGATGCTGGAACTGCCTGTAAAGACAATGCCTCCACTTTGCGCAGGCTGAGCCGAAAAGGCTGCAATTTCTTTAGAGAAGCGCTCTGGATTTGGCCGGGGCGTAGGCTCCAGTGCTAACAGGCTGGAACCGACAAGGAATGCTGTAAGACAAAGACTTTTCATTGAAGAGGAATGAACGTGTCCAGTGCGCCTTGGCTTACGCATGAATTGTTGTGAATGACGCGTGGTTACCCGTTCGGGTACCCTTCTTCTAGGGTAGTCTGACCCATTTATAGCGCCACTGGTTGATTTAGGTTGATAATTCAGTCCTAAGCGGAAGCACCATAAACTCCCTTGCTGCCATAATAGCCTGGGCTGTAATGGTAATAGTAACCACGAGACCCTTCAGGAACATTGTTCAGAATGAGACCGGACGGCGATTTACCACTTTCTCCAAGCAAGTTTAACGCTCGCTGAATGACAGTGCTGGGGGTCTTTTTCCAATGAATCACTAAAAGCACAGTTTGAACATGTGGTACAATGACCAATGTGTCACTAACGGCAACGATTGGGGCTGTATCGATCACCACTCGATCAAAGTGCTTGAGAGCTAATTCAAGGAGTTGAGGGAATGCATTACTGGCGAGGAGCTCAGCAGGGTTGGGGGACCTGAAACCTGCCGGAATCACCCGGAAAGTGCCGGAATGGGCCGGAATCGGGGAGCTGTGGATCACGTCAGTGAATGTAGCCTGACCAAGCAGATATTCAGTCAAGCCAGGTTTACGATCTTCACCGTAAACCGATGCCGAAACTTTGGGTCGGCGTAAATCTGCATCAATCAACAAAGTTTTTAATCCCTGCTGAGCCAGGCTCAAAGCATAGTTACAAGAACAGAACGTCTTTCCTTCCGAAGGCAGTGCACTTGTCACCACAAAAACCCGGCGGTCTTCTTCCTTGCCTAACAGATTGGCCATGACCCTCAGAGACCGGAATGATTCAGCCACAGGGCTATGCTCGGCATGTTTCAAAATCGCCCCTGCCTCGTCCGAGTATTTAGCCTTATTGATGGTTGCAAGAACGGGTAATCGCAGGATTTTTTCGGCCTGATCGACGGATTTGATCGTCCGATCCATAAAGAACAGGAGGAAAATAACCCCAGCCGCCAATGCGAAACCACCGCCAACTCCGCTACTAATGATGCGTGATGGTTGAGGCCAGATTTGATAACCTGGAGCCGATGGCAACTGATGCAGCTTGAGCTTGCTCTGATCCATTCCCTTCGTGAGATCGACCTCCTTCAGGCGGCTGATCACAGATTCATAGACCGCCTTGTCAGACTCCATTTCACGTTTACGGACGTTGTATTCGATCGAGAGAGCATCTAGTTCAAATGACTTCTTCTCTTGCTCAGCCAGAGCCTCCTGAAGTTTTTTCTCGTTTACCTTGGCGCTTTCTAAAGAGGCAAGAAGAGACGCTTCCAATGACACGGAAACCTGGGGCAAAGCCTCTCGGAAGCGTGCTTCCAAATTGGCAATATCGCTCTGTGCGGCGGTGTATTTTGGATGCTTGGACTTGTAACGGCTCTGCAAGGCCGCAAATTCAGATCGGCGCGCAGCAAGTGCCGTGCTTATGCCATTCAAAGTGGGATGGTTGGCGACGATTTGTAGATTCACGGCCTCGTCAGGACGCGATTTCATCTGTAACAGTGCCGCGTAATCTGTTTCCAAGCGAACTCTATCATTGGTCTGCTGGCTAAGTTTGCTGCTGATGTCTTGTAGCTGGCTGACAACGAGGTTTTGATTTTCCTCCAAAGAAACAGCGTTGTTTTCTACACGGTATTTTTGGAGGGCCTGCTCTGAAAGTTCGACTTTTTTCCTTAGCCTCTCAGCTTCCTGCATCAAGAACTCGTTAGCCACGCCCACTGACTGAGACCGTTGTTCAAGGTCCCATTTCATCACACCTTTGGCGGTGGCAACGGCAAGGTCCCGAGCAACGATTGGATCTCCATGTGTAGCCGTAATATCTAGCAAGCGCGTACCAACTCGGGGGGCAGCTTTCAGCGCCCCGGATAAAATACCTACCGCCTGAGGAAGAGCGTCCTCTGCGGAAGGAAGTTTGCCTCCAAACAGGTCTGGCCGTGTCTGAAGTTTTTCACGGTCGATCAGTCTCTCCAAAAAGGTGGAAGATCGCATCGTGGCGGCGAGGGTATTCATCGCCTCTGTATTTGCCCAATCCTTATCGGTGACTTCCTTTACATCAACGACCCTTTGTTTTTCTTCCACCTCTAAAGTTGCATTGGAAGAAAAAACCGGTTTGGCTTGCTTGAGATACCCATAGGAAACGGCAGCCCCAATCAAAGGCAAAAGAATCAGCAACCAAAGTTTCTCTCGGGCAGTGATGAGCAATCCACGCCAGTCGAAATCTGCTTCAGACTCGAGATCCTGTGAAAATGTTTTGGGAAGATTCAGCCGAGTTGGACCTTGAGGTGGTAGGGAAGAAAGAGACATGAATTGCCAAGGATCCTATTAAAAAAAACTTTCTGGAACAGTGATCACATCGCCTGCACGGACTTCAAATCTCACCACTTGTTCGCTTTTTGCCTGGCTTTTGCCGTCCACTTTATAGACCATTTCCTTGCCGTTTTCTTGGCGTTTGACCGTTATCCTTCCAGGACTGGCCAAGCGGGTAAAACCGCCTGCACTCCCAATTGCTTGGAGCAATGAAATCCTCCCTCCCGCCGGAAGTGGGTAGGCACCCGGCGAAGCAACCTGTCCCAGGACTGTGAAGGTTTCCTGAACGGCTTCGGTAATTGATACAGAAACCTGAGGATTGACCAGATAATCTGCTGCCAATGCACGTCTGATTGATTCAGCTGCCTGGACCGAGGTTTGGCCCGCAACCTTGATCCGGCCGATCAAAGGCATCATGATCGTCCCATCAGAAACCAAACGGTCTTGCCGATTAAGTTCGGGTTCCCCGAAGACTGTTACTGAAATGACGTCATTGGCACGCAACACGTAATCGCCACCCACCACCGTCAACGGTGGTTGCCCTGGATCCGCCCCTGATTCTGAAGGATTTTGTGCCTCTACGGATGAGACAACCCAAACAAAAAAGCAAACTTTCAATAATCTACGCAATACGCTGTAGCTAGACCAAGAAGGCGATGAAGTGAACGTCATGCTGTGAAGGGTGCCGAATCCTCAATAAGCCAGGGTGAGAGAAACGCCAACCTGATTTCTTGAAAAGGAATTGCCAGCAGTGGTATCGTTATTCGTGAACTGATAGAAGAGATTCATGCTCAGATGCGACGAGAGGAAGAATGTGAAAGCGGGACGGACGAAGAAGTAGTCGTCTTCACGTCCGGTGAATTCGTCGCCACCGGTGGATTCATATTGAGCATTTTCAAATCCAATGGAGAGACTTGCGCTCACGCGGCTAGTAAGCTGCAAATTGCTGGTGAATGCCAGACCCGTGCTGTAAAACATTCCATCGGCTGCTCCAATAGAAGGTGATGCATTGCGATAAGCGCTAAGCTGAAGTCCCAATTTCTCCGTGGGATTGTAATAGACACCAATGCGACCAATTGCGGCTATCATTGATTCGCCGCCGTCATATTCCCTTTGCTCAACACCCAGGCTGCCTGCAATTCCTGTCTTTGCTGTAGCAGACCAATTGAAACGTAAATTCACATTATAGGCATTCGCATTGCGGTTGTTGTCTTGCTGGAGATGATCGTAGCCAACACCCAGTCCAAGACGTGTTTTGGGTGTTACGGCATAATCCACAAACAAGCCTAACGCAAAATTGCTAAAGCTATTGAATGCTTCGTATTCAGAAATGTTGGTATTTAGAGTTGCTCCAATGGTTGTCTTGGGGGATACGTCATAAGAACCACCAAGCCCAATGGTGTAGGTGTCTGATGAGACAAGATTGCCAACCTCAACGTTACCGTTCTCATTTCTTGAGTAGCCAACGTTTGCATACATTCTGCTGCGAGCACCATTGATTCCCAGGGACATTGACAGGTTATGATTGATGACATTATCAATATTCTCTTCAGAAAACCATCGGAACTCAGGAGAATAACGAAGCTGAAAATCCAATCCATGCCCAGGCTGACCAAAAGTCAGAACGCCATATGGACTGACGCTGAAAATCTGGGTGTCGCCACTTTGTCCGCCGCCAATGGCGGCATTGCCCGCATCAAGGTTGAAATTGCTATCGTATTCCCACGCTGTGGTTAGTCCGTAATGAAGAGCCCAAGGACCCGAGCGAACGGATTCTTCCGCCACACTCGTCATGCCATCCCACCATGCGCTCATGTCTCCCGTGGTTTCTGCAGAAGTAGCGATTGTATCGTTGGTCAGTTCGCGCTGCTGAGGTCGAGTCGAACCTTCTGGAGTGATTTCGTAGCGATTGGTCGCCGAGGCTTGGCCAAGTTGCCTCGCAGGAGTGAACTCTTGCGCAAGCATCAAATTCTGAGAGAACCCAACTAAAATGACTGCTATCGGAAAGCAGCTTTTTCTAGATAGCAGAGAGGTTAAAGGTCTCATGGGAGTTATGGGAGGGAGTTAGGAGCTGATTGACCTTAGCTTGATTAAGGCTGTTCGGGGGAGACGATGCTGTCCCGCTCTGCGGAATTCGATATGCCAGCAGGAGGTGTCAAAGTTGGTAGTCCTGCGGCGCTCAATACCCCATTGATTTGTCCGATCACAACATTTAGAGCCGCTGATTGGGCATTCAAAATCATATCTGTTAATTGTCCTAGGGCTGTTTGAAATGCATCCCTGGCTTGTCCAAGTTCAGTTATTGAAGATACTGAAACAGCGCTGGTATAACCGCCAGCACCGTCTGGGCTATAAGTTGTGGTTTGCCCTGTTGCCAAGTTGATAACTTTCGAACCTGTCCACACACCGTTTGCGTAGGTGGAGATGAGAACCGAACCTGCAGGGACATCAATCATTAGATTTCCCTTGATTGTCACCGTCACCGTTGAAACAAGGCATACGGTGGTGGTTGTGCCGTCAGCGGCCTTGCTAGTCTGCCAAACGGTACCTTTAGACTGTATAGACTCTTTGCCTGCCATAATGGTAAAAGCTGGTCCTGAGCCACTACGCTCGGGATCAACTGAGCAGCGTAATGTGCCATACAAAAGATCAACCACGGCTCCGCCTGAATCATTTTGCACAGATCGTATGGATAATTGTGTGTTGCTATCGAGGACCACTAATTGTCCTTCCCCTAGTGCCACTGCTACGCGACCATTACTGCCAGTTGTAATAACGGAACCAGCGGGGACTGTTTGTTTGATAGTCACTGGGACAGTTGCAGACTGTCCCACCATTAAGATGGATGGTTCGCCTTTACTAGCTAATATGACAGGTTGCAGAAGTGCAGCGGAAGCTTGAACTGCAATGGCAAGCATTGTCAGCAGCAGTGTTGGGAGCTTAATTTTCATTTAATTTACGCTTTTAAGTAGATGATACTTGTGATTTCAGTAAGCAGTCTCGGGTGCGCGCCATAATTGCAACGCGGTTTTTGAAATAATTTCGAAATCTAGCGGCAGGGACCAATGTTCAATATAGAACACGTCAGAGCGTAACCGATCAGCGATCTGACCCACATGGGTGATTTCGCCGCGAAATCCTTTAACCTGTGCCAAACCAGTGATGCCGGGCTTTACAAAATGGCGCAAAGGATAATCCTCAATCACCTTGGCAAATTCTGCATCGTGCTGAGGAAGATGTGGGCGAGGGCCTACGACACTCATGTCACCCACCATCACATTGATAAACTGGGGCATTTCATCAAGACTTGTGCGCCTGAGCCATCGGCCAAAAGGGAAAATTCGTGAGTCACTGCGGCTTGCCTGTTGGCTCTCAGTACCATGACCAACATGCATGCTGCGATATTTGTATAGCGTAAAGCGTTCATTCTGAAGGCCTGATCTCATTTGACGATGAAAAATCGGCCCTGGCGATTGCTTTCTTTGCACCAACCACACTAAAAGTGTCAGGGGAGGAAGCACAAACAAGCACACCGGCAGTGCAATAGCCATGTCCAGCAAGCGTTTCAATATGCGGTTTGTGGGGCATTCTAATGGTTCTTCACGAATGCTGATCAGCTGCAAGTCACCGTCGCGGTGAATTGAGATCATTTTGGCGAACTCAGGATCCAGATCCAGCGCGACAATCATGCGGCATCCGAGTCGGTCGCACAATTGTTTCAATTTCACCAATGAGGCAGAATCGAGTTGGAAATGATGCACAATAACCATGGCTGGTCGCCTTTTACGCAATTCAGGTTCAAGTGCTTCCAGTTCTGTTTTAAAACCATCGCCATTCTCCTCTAGCAGATCTTGAAGGTTGATGGTCTCCTGGAGGTTCACTCCATACCATTGGTGACGGGCGAGCCAATTATGAATACGGTCGTTGCCTGTGTTACCATTGCAAACCACGACGGCGTCATATCGGTAACGCCCTTTAAAAAGATGTTTGGAGAGCCACTGGGGCAGCAAACGATGAATGAGAGTAAGAACAGGTAACAAGCCTACGACAAACCATAATAAAAAAAGTCTTGACACACCCTGATCCTTGCTCGCAAGCATATATAGCCCCAGCATAATTAGTACGGCCAGGGTTTGTTGAGAAGCCGCGCCGAGTGAAAAAATCCAACGATTCGCGCTATTTAGCTGATATGTTCTGTTCCCTGTGCTTCTCAAATGATCCACCAGGAACCCGAGGACAATCAAGAACAGAGACATGCCATAGACCTGCATCGTGGCAGGAGACCGAAGCGCCACGCCCCCCAGCCCATTGAAGACGACCGAATAGGATATGCCAAACCAAACAAGGCAGGCAATCAGCGAGCCTATAGCGATGAGGGTGGCAATCCCTCGTGACCTGTTTTCCAGCACCATAACGCAATGTTCAAATTTTGGTAAGCGGTTTTGATACCAAAGTCTCTGTTTATGATTCCTGAAGAAATGTAAAGGTTTTCGTGACTGTGTTCACTTTGTCCTACATACTGAAATGGTGAATGAGAAAATAAATATGGAAACGAAACGGAAACAAATGTAACCACAGCGGTAAAGTCGCGTAAAAGTATGAAAACCTATGCCTTCTCCAATTTCTAGCAAGCATTTATTAATTATTGATGCTCATGAGATCACAAGGCAAGGATACATCACAGTGCTTCGGAACTGGCGGGGAGGTTTGCAATTTGGCGAGGCTGGCACATTTCCCGAAGCTCTTCAGCACATTACAGACCGAACGTGGGATCTCATTATTTTGGAGGTTTGCATGCCAGGGCGCAGCGGCCTTGAACTTCTTGACCAGCTTGCGTCCATCGAATGTGACTCCCCTGTCCTCATCTCAACTCTTTACGATGAGGAAACTTACGGAATCCGGGCCATTAGACGAGGGGTGAGCGGATATTTAAGCAAAACGGCCGGTAAGAAAGAATTTATCAATGCCGTTGAGATCATGTTGGACGGTAAAAAGTATCTCAGTGCGAATTTGATGCAGAGCCTCATGGACGCCATGCATCCTTCCGTTGTGAAAAGCCCGCATGACGACCTGTCCGACCGCGAATTTCAAGTTTTGCAGAGGCTGGCAGCTGGAGTCGCAATCAAACATCTTGCTTTAGAGATGTGCTTAAGCCCTAAAACGGTAAGTACTTATAAAACTCGCATAATGAAAAAATTAGGGGTATCATCTTTGGTGGGTCTGATTGAATATTGTTTGGAACATCGTCTTACGAGCAAACAAGAGGCATCTCGCATTGTTAATCAACGGTGATGTAGTCCCAAGGGATGGAGGTGTAGTCCTACGGCAGGCTTGAGCAATATCGTCTTCAATGCTAACAATATAATGATTCGGGGAAACCCATCTATTAATTTTAAAGTGTTGCTTCCGAGGGGAATGCACCGTGAATGGAACCAAAATGAGATTGACTTGGCTTACGTTGTGCTGAGCTTCATGAGGAGTGATTTCTTGTTATAGATATTCAAGGCCGAGCGTTAAAGCGGCACCAAGGGCGGTAGCATGCCGCATTAAGGCTGCCACCAATAATTCTAAAATTTTTAGGTAATTTTATTCGATGCGAATCCTCATAACAGGTATCTGCGGCTTCGTAGGTTCTGAGTTAGCTTGCACCTTAGCAGATCATGGTTCGACGACACATATTGTCGGTATCGACAATCTTTCCCGACCAGGGAGTTGGAATAACCGTGAACGCCTTACTGAACGAGGCATCAAAGTCATTCATGGCGATATTCGCTGTTCCGCAGATCTTGATTCTATCGGAGGCTGTGACTGGGTCATTGATGCTGCCGCAAATGCAAGTGTGCTCGCAGGCGTGCAGGGTTCCACCAGTTCTCGTCAGTTGGTAGACAATAATCTGAGTGGAACAATCAACCTTCTGGAATTCTGTAAAGTCCATAAGGCGGGTTTCATTTTACTTAGCACCAGCCGCGTCTATTCTATTGCGGCCCTATCGCAAATTCCCGTTGAAGTTAGATTAGGTGCTTTTATCCCCCAATCCTCAGCCTATGGAGAAAACCTTTCAGAAGCCGGCATCACGGAAACGTTCTCCACCGCTGCTCCTGTGAGCTTGTATGGTGCCACCAAACTCGCTTCAGAGGTGTTGGCACTTGAATACGGGGCTGCCTTTGATTTCCCGGTCTGGATCAACCGCTGCGGTGTCATGGCAGGTGCGGGCCAGTTTGGCCGTCCCGATCAGGGAATCTTTGCCTTCTGGCTGCACTCCTGGCGAGAAAAACGTCCCTTAAAATACATCGGTTTCGACGGTCAGGGGCATCAGGTGCGAGACTGTCTGCATCCGCGTGATCTTGTGCCTCTTTTGATGAAGCAAATCGCGGAGCCTGCCCGTAGCAACAAACCCCGCATCGTAAACGTCTCAGGAGGCCTGGACTCCGCGCGTTCACTTGCTCACTTAAGTCAGTGGTGTTCTTCCCGTTGGGGGCATCACCCCGTCAAGTCTGACCCTGAACCCAGACCCTACGACTTGCCTTGGGTGGTGTTAGACTCCAGCCTTGTTGCTCACACCTGGAATTGGCATCCCAAGACCTGTATTGAAATTATATTGAGTGAAACCGCGGATTTTGCAGAGGCACATCCAGATTGGATTACTTCATCACTATAAAATTAGTCCAATTTAGTAATCCACCAATGATTTGGAGCATGAAAAATAAAGTCAAAACAGCGCTTTTGTGTGTAGCAAGAATGGCAGAAAAAGGATTCAGACCAATCGTTTCACGCATCTATGGAAGACGTTCACCTTCAGGAATTGAGGAATGGAAGCATGTGGCGTTTTCATGGGGACAGTTTGGCGAAGACTTAATAGCTTGGGGTATATTAAAGAATTAAACACACCCATGGTCTACGTCGATGTAGGTGCTTTTCACCTCATTAAATACTCTAATACCTTGCTGTTTCACAAAAACGGCTGGCATGGCATTAACGTGGATGCTAATCCAGACACCATCCAACTTTTTAATTCTTACATGCCAAATGACATCAATTTACATTGTGCAGTCGGGCGTGATGAAAAAGAGGCAAACTTTTCTGTGTATAATTCAACCGGTGTTTGTGCAACAGGCAGATTAACTGAGAAATCATATTCCACATGTTCCATTTTGGGTGAAAGCGAAATTCGCAATATTGCGGTGAAAGTAAGAACACTCAGCAACATGCTGGAAGGAGCAAATTTTCGAGGAAAGAAAATTAGACTCTTGAACATTGACGTCGAGGGCCATGAATTGGAAGTGTTGATGTCAAATTGCTGGGATCGGTTTCGTCTTGTTCTCATTGCAGTTGAGCAGCATCCAGGCGACACCACCTCGATTAGCGGCTTTCTTGCCGAAAAAAAATTACACTTTAGTTGGAAGGTGCTCGATCACGTCCATCTTTATGGACAAAGCATTCATGCGATGATGGTATGTTTAGTTAGATAATAAAAGACTGCTAATCTATGAAACTGCTTGTTACAGGTTCCTCCGGTCTCATCGGTTCTGAAGTCTGCGTCCATTTCGCCTCCCTCGGATGGGAAATTCATGGGGTGGACAACAATCAGCGGGCTGTTTTCTTCGGCCCTCAGGGCGATACTCGCTGGAATCAGAGCCGCCTAGTTGAAAGCCTCGGCAAAGCCTTCCATCATCATGAACTCGACATCCGAGACCGTTCTGGCGTCCTCACCTTGCTGAAAGAAGTAAAACCTGACGCCATCGTCCACACGGCCGCCCAACCTTCGCATGACCGGGCTGCCGCTATTCCCTTTGATGATTTTGATACCAATGCCGTTGGCACCTTAAACCTTCTCGAAGCCACCCGGCAGGCCTGTCCAGAGTCCCCCTTTGTGCACATGTCCACCAACAAGGTCTATGGTGACCGGCCCAATAAAATCGCTCTTAAGGAAATGGAAACCCGCTGGGACTATTCTGATCCAGCCTATACTGATGGCATTTCCGAGGACTTTCCTATCGACCAGTCGAAGCATTCTCTTTTTGGCGCTTCCAAGGTCGCCGCCGATGTGATGGTTCAGGAATATGGCCGCTACTTTGGTCTGCCCACCTGCTGCCTGCGGGGTGGCTGTCTTACGGGTCCGAATCACACAGGTGTGGAGCTTCACGGCTTCCTCAGTTATCTCGTGAAGTGCAACCTTGAGGGTCGGGAATATAAGGTTTTTGGTTACAACGGAAAACAGGTTCGCGACAACATCCACTCCCACGATGTCGCGCGGTTTATTGGGGAATTTTTGAAAGCTCCCCGCCTGGCGGAGGTTTACAATATTGGTGGTGGTCGCGCCAACTCCTGCTCGATTTGGGAGGCGTTTAAGATCGCCGAAACTTTTTCAGGAAGGGTTCAGGTTTATCAATACGTGGACGAGAACCGCATTGGCGACCACATCTGCTACATTTCGAACCTCGCCAAAATGCGCGCCCACTACCCCGAATGGAACATCAGTATCAGCCTTGAAGAAACTATCCGGCAGATTGTAGAAGCGCACTCATAATGCCGAGCCACCATCTTGGCAGACAGAGCCAATATGCAACAGCCTTCAAAATGGCGACGGGATCATCGCAGCACCTCGTAGCCCGCTTAATTTTTCAAAACTGGAATCCTTTTTATGCGCATTTTAGTCACTGGTGGAGCTGGGTTTATCGGCTCGAACCTAGTCCGCATGCTGGTTGCTCGTGGTCATCAGGTTCTCAACATTGACAAACTAACTTACGCAGGGAACCTTGCGTCGCTTGGTGAGGTGGGCTATGCACCCAATTACCGTTTTGCCCAAGTCGACATCTGCAACCCTGACGCTATGCGCGTGGCATTTGCGAACCTGCGTCCCGAAGCCGTCATGCACCTCGCCGCAGAGTCGCACGTGGATCGCTCAATCGAAGGGCCCATGGAGTTCGTGCGCTCCAACGTTGTCGGCACCGTTTGTCTGCTTGAGGCGTCTCGGGAATATCTTTCCTCTTTTAAGGTTCCGCCGTCCGCGTTTCGTTTCCTGCACGTCTCGACGGACGAAGTCTATGGCAGCCTCGGTGAGTCGGGTTCCTTCACCGAAACGACACCCTACGACCCTCACAGCCCATATTCCGCGAGCAAGGCATCGGCTGACCACTTCGCACGTGCTTGGTATAGCACCTTTGGGCTCCCCGTCATTGTCACCAATTGTTCGAACAACTACGGACCATACCAATTCCCGGAAAAGCTGATCCCTGTCGTTATTCTCAAAGCACTCTCTGGCGAGCCGATCCCCGTCTACGGTGAAGGGAAAAACGTTCGCGACTGGCTTTATGTTGAGGACCACGCAGAGGCCCTGCTAGCCGTTCTGGAGCGGGGGAAGGTGGGTGAGACCTACAACATTGGCGGCGGCAACGAGATGCGGAACATCGACTTGGTTCGTTTCCTGTGCTCCCTTCTCGACGAGGAGGTCAAAGGCGAAAAAGTGAAAGCTGAAGGTAAAGAGGGGCGAAGTTTCGCTGACCAAATCATGTTTGTGAAAGATCGGCCTGGCCACGACATCCGATACGCCATCGACAGCGCAAAGATACGCAACCAACTCGGCTGGAATCCGAAGCATGATAGTGAGTCCGGCTTCCGCAACACCATTCAATGGTACCTAAAAAACAAAGCGTGGTGGCAGGCAATCCTTGACGGCACCTACCGACTCGAACGCCTGGGTCTATCTGAAGCTGTTTAAGGCTTTTCTGAGGGAAATGGCTCTATCGACCATTGCATCCGGCATCGCCAATTAAGTCAAGCGCTTCACGCCCACACATCCTTTTAAACCTTTAAACCATGGTCCATTCAAGACATAGAGCAGTGAAGACGAAAACATGAAGGCTATTGTTCTTGCGGGCGGCTCTGGCACCCGGCTTTATCCCTGCACCCTAGCGGTTAGCAAGCAGTTGCTGCCGATCTACGACAAACCCATGGTGTATTACCCGATCTCTGTTCTGATGCTCGCTGGGATTCGTGAGATCCTCATCATCTCGACACCGGTTGACCTGCCGTTATACCAGCAACTCTTCGGAGACGGCTCGCGCTTTGGTGTGAATTTCCACTACGCTGAGCAACCCACTCCCGATGGTCTTGCTCAGGCGTTTCTAATCGGCGAGCGCTTCATCAACGGTGATCGCTGCGCCCTGGTGCTGGGCGACAACATCTTTTATGGTGGTGGATTCTCTCCTAAACTTCAGGCTGCTGTCGCTCGTGAGACTGGCGCCACGGTCTTTGGGTATGAGGTAAGGGACCCCCAGCGTTTCGGGGTCGTCGAGTTCGATGCCAATGGTCAGGCACTGTCTATTGTCGAGAAACCCTCTCAACCGAAATCAAACTTCGCCGTCACTGGCCTCTACTTCTACGATGCCGAGGTCGTCGAAATAGCCAAGCAGGTTAAACCTTCAGAAAGAGGCGAACTAGAAATTAGCTCTGTAAATCAGGCATATCTGGAGAGGGGCAGTCTTCACGTTGAAGTTCTCGGTCGAGGGCACACGTGGCTCGACACCGGCACTCATGAATCCCTGCTGGAGGCCTCTCAGTTCGTGCACACCATCCAAAAACATCAGGGTTTCAAGATCGCCTGCCTTGAGGAGATCGCGTTCCGACAGGGATGGATTGACGCTGCCGGCCTTGACTTCGCAGCGCAAGCCCTCGGCAACTCTGCTTACGCCAATTACCTTCGGACTTTTCGCCCTTAGTATCCGATCTCGCAAGGTCCAGGAGCCCTTAACTGTCTCATGATCCCTTCCCCCCGCCCTCTTGAGGCTCTTCCAGACTCCCACTGGGATCTGCGAATCAAGCCGCACACCAAATGGCTGGACCTTCACCTCTCCGATGTCTGGCGTTACCGGGATCTGCTCTGGCTCTTCGTCCACCGAGATTTCGTGTCGGTTTACAAGCAGACCATCCTCGGCCCATTGTGGTTCTTCGTCCAGCCGCTCTTTACGACCCTCGTCTTCACCGTCATTTTCACCGGTGTGGCGAAGGTGTCCACAGATGGAATGCCGCCCATGCTCTTCTACCTTGCCGGGTTGACGCCTTGGAACTATTTTGCCAGCTGCCTGAACAAAACCTCAAATACCTTCGTCGCCAATGCTGGCATTTTCGGAAAAGTCTATTTTCCGAGGCTCATTGTCCCGCTGTCCATCGTGGTTTCCAACATTATCCAGTTTGCCATCCAGTTCCTGCTATTCCTCGGCTTCTTCATCTACTTCCTCACCACGGACTCTGCCCTGAACCCGCATTGGGCGCTCATCCTGGTGCTTGTCCCGGCTCTCATCCTGCTGATGGCCGGACTCGGACTCGGCACAGGTATCGTTGTCTCCTCACTAACCACGAAATACCGGGACTTTACCTTCCTCATCGCATTTGGCGTCCAGCTCATGATGTATGGTACACCCATCATTTACCCGATGAGCGCAATCCCGGAAAAATACAGGTGGCTCATCCTCGCCAATCCTATGACAGCTCCCGTTGAAACCTTCCGCGCCCTTTTCCTGGGCGGCCCCATCCCCTGGAGCGGATTAGTCATTTCTGTCGCCATTGGCGCCGCGTTGCTTTTGTTCGGCTTGTTAATCTTCAACAAGGTTGAGAAGAGGTTTATGGACACCGTCTGAGACTTAACAGGCCAAATAAAACCAATTGCCCCATCCATGTCAGCCGTCATTTCAGTAGAAAATGTTTCCAAACAGTACCGCCTCGGTGAGGTAGGAGGCGGCACATTGGCCCACGACTTAAACCGCTGGTGGCACAAGGTTCGAGGCATGGAAGATCCGTATCTCAGGATCGGGGAAAGCAATGACCGGTCCAAGAAGGGAGGCTCGGAGTACTCATGGGCACTGCGCGATGTCTCCTTTGAGGTTAAACAGGGAGAGGTCCTCGGTATCATCGGTCGCAATGGGGCTGGAAAATCAACCTTGCTCAAGATCCTCTCCCGCGTCACTACGCCGACCACCGGCGAGATCAAGATCAAGGGCCGGATTGCTTCGTTGCTCGAGGTGGGGACCGGCTTCCATCCAGAACTGAGCGGCCGCGAAAACATCTTCCTCAATGGTGCCATCTTGGGTATGCGCAAGGCGGAGATTGCAGCGAAGTTCGATGGAATAGTCGATTTTTCAGGCTGCGAACG
Source organism: Prosthecobacter fusiformis (assembly GCF_004364345.1). NCBI lineage: Bacteria > Pseudomonadati > Verrucomicrobiota > Verrucomicrobiia > Verrucomicrobiales > Verrucomicrobiaceae > Prosthecobacter > Prosthecobacter fusiformis. Next base: position 728,825 of record NZ_SOCA01000003.1, read on the forward strand.
TTACATCGACACCCCGGTCAAGCGCTACAGTTCGGGCATGTATGTGCGGCTCGCCTTTGCCGTCGCAGCGCATTTAGAGCCGGAGATCCTCATCGTGGATGAAGTACTTGCAGTTGGTGATGCAGAGTTCCAGAAAAAGTGCCTGGGGAAGATGAAGGACGTCGCGGGTGAGGGTAGAACTGTGCTTTTTGTAAGCCATAATATGGCTGCCGTGCAAAGTCTTTGCGGTCGGGCGATCATGTTGAAAAATGGATTGAACGAAGATCAAGGGGCCTCGAATGAAGTCGTGGAGCGATACCTCAACAGTTATGAGGCGCAATCCGCTGTTTGGGAGGCTCCACCTAAACCGGATGCCAAAATTCCGCAAGTGGTGAAGATCGCCTTGGTGGACGATAAGGGGCTGCTGGTCTCCTCAATAAGTACATATTCGAACCTATGTTTAAGAATTGACATCTTTTCTCCTGATGCATTGAGCGGTATCGACATTGGTATAGGTTTGGACGAAAAAAAGTCAAAACTGAAAGTATTCGGTGTGGGCACAGATGATTCGAAATCAACATTTACGATCGATCGGGGGAAATCTCAGATTCTATTCACCATGCCTAAGGTTCTGCTAAATCCAAAACCCTATCTCATTACTATTGCTCTGTTTTATAACCGAACTTTAATTCAGGAAATTGAGTCTGCCATTACGTTCAATGTGATTCCATGTGAAGGTCAGATTGGTTCGCACTTTGGAGCGCGTAACTACGGGGTGCTCGCAGCAGAACATCATTGGACGCTGGAATCTAAAGATAAATAATCTCCGAGGGTCGTTCGCCTGGCTTGAATTCCCATTAATAGGGCTTGGAGATGTTATAGTGAGTAGCTCAACGGGAGATTCTCGATATTTCTAATTCAAGTTTCCCAATCGTAGTACAACGAATTCTGAAAGACAGTCCCCTAAAGGTGGAGATTTATCGACAATGACGAGCAAGAAAATTTTCTTTTTTCAACCATATTTTCAAGTGGTTTCCGAAGTTTGGATTGAGCGGATGCTCGAGATATTTGCTGATCGATTGGCATTGATCGTTGGGCGTGGTGTTCCCGACCAATGGAATGGGACCCGGTGTTTTGATCTGGATCATCCGCCCTATAGCATATTAACACGCATTAAGCATCGGATCCTCGGCCGGGCGCATCGCACAAAGGAACTCCGAAACACAATTGCGGAATACCCCGGCGCGATAATCCTCGTCAATTATGCTAACTTTGCTTTAGAACTCGAGCCGTGCTGGCGGGGTTTGGAAGTAACAGTGTTAATTCATTGCCACGGGTTTGACGTTCATTTTGACGGTCGAGGAAATGAATGGCCTCACTCAAAACTTCATGACGAATTCTACATTAAACGGTTAATATCGCTGCCTTTAAATCACCACTTCGTCGCAAACTCTAAATTTACTCGGGATTCAATGGTGGCTCACGGGATGCCCGCTGCCCGGATTGCATTAAAAAACTACGGCGTCGAATTGCCAAGTTGTCCAGACTGGGATCAACGTAAAAAAAAGCAAAATCTGCGCTTGCTCTATCTAGGTCGTTTGATCGACTTCAAAGGTCCGGATAAGGTGATTCGTGGCTTTGAAATCGCATGCGAGCAGGGTTTTCAAGGAACCCTTACCATGGCTGGAAACGGACAGCTTCTCGCGATGTGTGAAATGATGGCGGCAACATCAAAGTACAAAGAACAAATTGAATTTTGTGGAGCCGTGGGTCGAAGAGGGGCGCAACTTCTTTATGCTGATAGCGATATCTTTGTGGGTCTTCACTGCCTGGGCGAATTAACCAATCGTGAGGAAGCGTTTGGTGTAACAATGGTCGAGGCCATGGCGCACGGACTTCCTGTGGTGACAGGGCGCAGCGGCGGTATTGTTGAGAGTGTCGTTGACGGAGAAACTGGCTTCCTTATTGAACCGGGGGACATAAACGCGTTTGCGGAAAAACTATTAGCACTTCAAAACAATCCTAAGCTGAGAATACAGATGGGGCAGAAAGGTCGGGAGCGAGTAGAGTCAAACTTCACACTTGAACATGAGCGGTTACAATGGGAATCGATCATGCAAAAATTCGCCTGAAACAGCTGCAATAATGCGTGTTTGGAATGCCCATTATCAATTTGTAAACCATGAATCCTAAGATCGACCAAAGCCTCCCCCATAATGTAGGGCGGGTTTCGGTGATAATGCCGGCGCGCAACCGGATCGAATTCCTGCAGGAAGCGGTGTCGTCAGTTGCGAGCCAAAGCTATCAAAATATCGAGTTGATTGTCATTGACGATGGATCCGATCCTCCGATAGAGCAGGTAGCTCTTGATACTTGGTGCACCAGACGATCCCCCGATGACCTCATCATAAAGCGAATTTCAGAAGGGAACGGCAACCGGGCACGCAATGCCGGCATCGCACTCGCAACGGGACAGTTCATTCAGTTTATGGACTCTGACGACTTGCTGGACAGTAAAAAGATTGAGTGTCAAGCTGAGCGCCTCCATGAGGATCTCGAACTCGATGGTGTCATCTGTCAAGTTCAGTTATTTGACGGAAACGGCCGGTCTGGCTTGTGGAGGTCTCAGCTCCAAGGTGGTATTCCCACCCTGAAGGACTTCATCGGAGCTTCCTGTGATTGGCAGACGATGGCACCACTGTGGCGGCGGCGACTTTTTGATGCTGGACTACGCTGGGATCCCGAAATCTCATGCCATCAAGACTGGGTGTTTCATCTGCATGCACTTTCGAGCGGTGCCAGATTATTGTTGGACTTCAAAGTCCTTGCGTTTTATCGTATGCCCGAGGAGGGCCATGTGTCGTGGAACATGAGTGATCCGGTTAAACTCCAACAGCGAATAGTCGTTCATCGACGTTCATTGGATTTGCTACGCAGAGCCGGTATCATTGAAGCGGAAATATATCGGCACCAATGGTGGAGAATTGAACAAACCAAGAGTGATGCCATTAATCGTCAGGATTTCGAAGCTTACTTTGATGCTCTTTGGGTGCAATTCCACTGTGACAAAACATTGCGAGGACAGACCAAAACGGTGGCATCTTTTTTAAAGGTTAATTGGCTCCTTATGAAAATTTGCTTTCGACGGTTTTAGCCTGCAGAGGGCGAAATAGGAGGTCCAAGATCCGATGCACTGCTAAAGTAGGCCCCGCACTTTTCTATCTGTCAGAGATGCGGAATCGATGCTTTAGTGGCAGGTGGGCAGGTGATTTTGGTGAGTTCTGCGAAGCGGAATTGAGGCCCATGAGTGCTAAGTCAACTCGCCCCTACGGCATCGCCAAAGAACTTGCGTTCTATGGTCATATCTATTCATTACCAGGGATAATTCATTATCGCGTTTACTGGAATCTGCGTAATTTTACTAAATAGCTAAATCATGCTTTCCCCACTTCCTGAAAATCAAATAAACCACGCTGCTGAGACATTCGGCCACGACACAATTCAATGAAACCAATACTGGAAAAGATACGCGATAAAGTGCTGCACAGGTTAGTGAGGATACAATTTCCTCATGAGATCCGGATGGCCGATCAAAAACATAGGGAAGACGTTGTATCTCAACTTCCAAGAGTCGCGCTGGAAACAAGGCATATTGAAAACTGCCAGATACTTCTAAACCGAAAAATAATGCTCCAGAAGATAGGACAGCGGGATATGGTGGCGGAACTTGGTGTAAATCAGGGGGATTTCAGTCAAGAAATTTTGAATATATCACGTCCTGCCGTTTTGCATTTAGTCGACATATGGGGTTCAGAGCGATTTCACGAAGGGCTGTTTAATGAAGTGCAAGATAAGTTCAAGACCGAAATTGAAAGACAAGCGGTTCGAATTCATCGAAAGCTATCGACTGAAGCCGCCTCGGATTTTGAAGATGAATACTTCGATATGATATATATCGATACGGATCACTCTTATAATACCACAAGAGATGAGTTAACGGCCTATTCAACGAAAGTGAAGTCGGATGGAATCATCGCCGGGCATGACTACTCGATGGGCAATTGGATAAAAGCTTATCGTTATGGGGTAATCGAGGCCGTGCATGAATTCTGCATAAAATATAATTGGGAGATACTATACCTGACCGCTGATACTTTGGAGAGCCAGAGTTTCGCAATTAGACGGATAGTAAAAGACTGAAAAGACAAATTCTTGCGCTATACCCTCCTATTGTTTTTTCAATGGCTGAATTTCACGATGTAGGATCGTAAACTTGGCTTAGATGCGGATGAACTACAGCGACCTGAGGAAACCCCGTAAATATAATTTCAATTTCCAGAAGGCAAGATTCTATGTCCGAAAATGCCCAGGAATTATAACAAATTTACCAGCAGCGATTCGGAGCGACATCGGCTATTGTAACCGGGTTTGGCGGGTGCTGACTGCCAACTATTTTTGTCCGGCAACTGAGTTTTGCCGAGAGGGACCGACTCACGGCGTCCGCCCTTCAGAAGGTGAATGAGCGATTGGACCCACAAGCTTTGGCATCAGAGCGGATTTGGTTTTACAAGGGGCTGATCGTCCGTCATGTGCCGCACGCGGCGGATGCTTGGCTCGCCTCGATGCTCTCGCATCACAATTCGATGGGTAAGCACCATGTTGTGCTCAATTGAACAATTGTGAAATTTTCAGAAGTAACCGCAAGCAAAATGACAAATTGGATTCGCAGACGGATAGAGAGGGTGAAATTATGATCGAGGAACTTGGATTCAGCATTGCCTGCTATCACGGAGACCTCCCCCTGCTGCGGGGCTGTCTCGCTAGTATTAAATATTTCGCACCGGATGCCCCCATCTGCCTCATCACGGATGGCAATTTTTCCACACGATCTTTGGAAAGGGATTACAGTGCGGTCACCCTCCGACGCGCTGATGTCAGAAACAAGGACCTTCAGAAGTGGAGTTATGGATATGGCCTGACGAAAATGGTGGGATTATGGGAATCACCCTTCGAAAGATTTGTACATATTGACGCCGATGCGGTGCTCTGGGGCGATATCCGGAAAAACATTCCACCAGGGAACTTCGATTTTGTATTCAATGAACCTCATGAGATCATTACGGAAAAAATTCAGTGCGCACAATACTTCGATCCGACGCTGGTGTTCCCAATATTCCCGTATTTTCCATGGCGTGATTGTCCATTTTTCAATTCCGGCGTCTTTGTGACTAGGCGTGATCTTTTTGATATGGATGAGTATATGCGCCTTCTGGAGTTTCAGAGGGTAACGCCTGGCTCCTTGCTTGCTGGCGAGCAAGGCATTCTAAACTTCATGGTATTTAATGCCCTACATACAGGCAGGCTCACTGCTGCTTCAACACATCTACAATCTGCCGTTCCGGTGCTTGCAAAGCCCGAACTGGAGTCTAGATTTAGGTTTGAAAATGGCCACCCCGTGCCTTGGTTCCAACCCACCGTCATCCACTGGGCAGGTCCAAAGCCTTGGGCGGATAATTTGGAGATCTTCAGGGATCCGATGGACCATTTCCGGGACATTGCAACCAAAGGTTCGTTACTCCACGCACTTCTGCCTGGAACGCGGTATGCGGAGTTCGATGAATGGATGTGCAGAGATGTCCTGAAGTCCCTAGCAAACCTAAAGAAGCAGGTCAAAAATTTTATTCGAAATTGAATCCATTTGGGTCATTTCCATAGGTTCCTTCCCTCCTGGCCATTAAAACTGTCCTCGCGGCATGATGTAACTGAGAAGTTGTGAGCCTTCGTTCTCATAAATCTTGAAGACTCCGGTTCCTTGTTTGCACCTATTCATTAAGAGGAGAGAAAGTGTGCAATTGGGTTACTTCACTTAATGCCACCTTTCACCGCCTGTTGACCTTCCGGATGAATTCTAGATCCTTATTCTCTGATGGCAGGCAGTTATTGAAGACTCTAGTCGCCCGTATGTTTGATCGGAGGCCGTCAATCCTGGTACTGCACGACATTGACGGATGGGCATTGGATCATGTTTTCCAGCTCTGGTTCGGAGATAGCTGCAACTTTCGAGTTGCTCGCCTCAATTGGGATAAGGTCTCCACCCCTCGAGCTTTCCAAGGTCATAACCTTGTCGTTTACGGGTATTTAGATATTTATTTGCGGTTTAAATCTTGTCCAAGAAAAGCCGTGGTTATCATCCATGATCCCTGCGAACTTTTTCCACAAGTCGTCAATTGGCACGAGGTAGAGCCTAAACCGGAGCTGATTGTTCTCCTCCGTTCCTTGCGTGCCGTTGTTGTGATTTCCATAGAACTACAGACACGTCTTTCGAGTTATGGCATCAAAACCTATCGGATTCCCACCATGAGCCGCCTCCCCGTTCAGGAGGATTGTGAATTAACTCCCTTGCCACCGGTTGCAATCTCGATTTTCAAGAACTACCCAAGAAAAAATGCTGAGATGCTTAATAGGTTAGCTGAAAAGGGGAGAGCCTCAGGTTTATGGAATTTGAGTCTGCATGAAAATCCGAGCTTCAACGAGACAGCTTACCTGGATTTAATTGATCAAAGTCCAATTTACGTATGCTCATCTTGGCAAGAAGGTGGTCCTTTGCCCGCTATGGATGTAATGAGCCGGGGGGGGGTGGTTGTGACTACAAGGGTGGGGCAAATGGAGGAGATTATTACTGATGGAGAATCGGGTTTCTTTTGCAGCAGCCAGGAGGAGTTCGAGGAGACTTTGGCCCGGCTTTTTGGGAACAGGAATGTGCTAGAACAAGCGCGAGGAAAATCTTTGGCCGCTTACAGACAACGCCGAGATAAGGCCATTATTCGAGAAACGGTGCAACAGGTGTTCACAAATATTTTAAGACATCCATGATTCAATTTTGTATAAACTGTCTTCGCAAGATTTGCGGAACTTTAGGCAGTAGTGATAAAATCGATCAAATGTTGATCGAAACGCGCATTGCCGCAGGTTTTTCCCGAGGAGCTGCTACTGCGGCCGTGCGCCGGCTTGACCCGGCAAATCCCAGGACTTGGGAGTTCGGAGCTTTCAGCCAGCATGGTGAGGACGGTATTTTAGACTATTTAATCTGCGGACTGGTCAGATCGAATCGTTTTTTTGTGGAGATTGCCGCGGCAGATGGTCTCGAGAACTGCACAGCCTGGCTGGCTCTGGCCGGAAAGTGGTCTGGCGTCATGGTTGAAGGTGACGAACATTTGGCTGCTCTTAGTCGCAGAACTTACCAAAACCGCGTTTGGAACGTAAATGTTGTCAACGATTTTGTCACTGTCGAAAATATATCCGAGATCCTTGGCCGATCACCATACAAGGATTTTGATGTCCTTTCCCTCGATATTGACAGTGTGGATTTCCATATTCTGAAAGCCACTTTGAATCTGGGTTATAAACCCAAGATTATTGCAGTGGAATATAACAGTGTTTTCGGACCTGAAGTTGCCGTTACAGTGCCCTACAAGGATGTTTTTAACCGATGGACCGAGCATGAAACTGGAATCTATTACGGAGCCTCCTTGGGCGCGTGGAAACTGCTGTTAGGACGTCACGGATATCGCTTCATCACCGTAGATTCATCTGGAACAAATGCATTCTTTGTTGATGAAAGTTGTTTCAAACCAGGTTATCTTGAAGCAGTCCAGGGCACAGAGTTCCTCAACAATGCGACCGATATCAATCCAACCGTTGCCATCCGAGATGGAGATGGTCATATCGTGCGGATGCTTGAACCTGAATGGAGGCGACAAATTAATATCATAAGTCATCTGCCGCTTGAAACAATCAATTGAATGAGCGCATGATGAAGCGGGTGGTATTTATAATGACAGTTATACTCGATGAGCACATAATGTGCCGCCTTGATCTGAATTAAATACATTATCGTCATGATCTCGGCATTCAAAGCCAAATTATTGCGTCGACCACCGCCCGCTGCTTTATGGGAGCCTGGTGATAAATTGGACTCTACCTTGGGCAGAATAGTGGTTAAAGGAATACGCAAACACCATATTCCTATGCCCGAGCCACCGATCATCTTCAGCGCAGATTGTGACACTGTGCGCTTCCCAAATCCTGTGGGGGTTTTCGATGGTTATCTCGTTGTTTTGGATTCAGCAACAGTTTCAGGACAGGATGGGTTTGTGCAGCTTAATGATGGTTCATTTTTAATACAGCCTGCCTGGCATGCTAACAATCTTGTGCCAAATCCTGTTTATTGGCGTCGCCGATTTACCTCTCCAGTCAGGCAACGAGGTAAATGGTTCAGTTGCCTACTGTTTTTTAGTTATGGTTATTACCACTGGATTTGTGATGTGTTGGCGAGATTTCATCGGGTGTTGGAATCGCTTCCTTTAGATACTAAGTTTCTGGTGCCTTGGAAGATGGAGACATGGAAGTGGGCGTCCTTGGAAGCGCTAGGCATTCAACGCGAACGCTGTGTTCAATTTCCACCGGACAGCCATTGGATTTTTGATGAGTTGTATTACGCGCCGCCATCGGCGATGACGGGCGACCATGACCCAGAAGCCATTCAATGGGTGCGGGATACTGTAGTGAATCACTATAATCTAACCAGCAGCTACGGTAAGAATACCCGTTTGTATCTGACCCGGCGTCACGCTGCTTCACGCCGGGTTCAGAATGAGGATCAACTTTGGCCTGTTTTGAAAGACGCCGGTTTTAAGCTAGTAGAAGCGGAGTATCTGACTTTCCGCGAACAAGTAGAGATCTTTTATCATGCCAGCATGGTATTGGCTCCTCACGGAGCGGGATTAACCAACATCACTTGGTGCCAGCCCGGAGCGACTGTTTTGGAAATCTTCACTCCTTCATCATCAGATCGGCGCTGCTACTGGACACTGGCTTCCGCTCTTGGACATTCATATGGGGCCATCGTTGGCCAAGAAGATGGAGAAAGGATGCAGTCCATGGATATCGTATGTCCACGTGACGTATTAGACCAAGCTCTCCTGTGGCGCGCGCCACATGTCTAACTGGTTACTATTTAAGTTTAGGAACATTTGATTAATTTAAGGTATGCCTAAGATTTCTGTCGTATTGCCTGTTCTGAATGGCTTACCCTATCTTATTGATGCCCTGGCCTCTTTGGAGAGCCAAACTTGCCAGGACTTTGAACTGCTACTATGGGACAATGGATCGAATGATGGAACAGTCATGGAGGCAAGGAAATGGATACCATCGCGGTTACCGGGACGGGTGATATCCGGAAATCCATTGCCACTTCATGAATGTCTGGCGCGATTGGTTGTTCTTTCTACCACAGAATTCTGCGCTCGCATGGACGCGGATGATGTGGCGCTTCCTGATCGTTTTTCCAAACAATTGTCTGCCCTTATAAATAATCCAAAGCTCGCCATGGTAGGCGGACAATGCATTAATATTGACGCTGAAGGTCAGATTCTTGAACTTCAGGAAAGTCTTCCTCTCACGCATGACGATATTGTGACACAAATGCTTGTTCGCAGCGCCCTGACCCATCCAGCTTTAATGTTCCGTCGCAGCGCCGTACTTCAGGCAGGGAACTACAGTTTCCCAAAGCCTGTAGAAGATCTTGACCTTTATTTGCGCATTGTAAATTTGTTTGAGGTTTGCAATCTTTCCTCTCCAGTCCTATATTATAGACTGCATGATTCCAGTGTCTGCCACCAGAACAGAGAGTTACAGTCAAAGCAGGCGTCAGAAAGAATTTGTAAACATGTTCGCCAAACTTATGGATTTTCGGAAAGTTCTTATCATAAACTCCAAGCCAACCGCTGCTTCTGCACACTGGCGCTCTTGCTTTGGAGTGCCTTCTACCGTGCGGGATGGCGGCCGCTCAGCTTTTTCCGTATTGTTTTTTCACATACTTTTGTGGAAAGCGGCCGTTGTTTAACAAGAAGATCTGACTGGCTCTCACGCGCGGGATTCAGGTTTCTAAAGTCACTTACATCTTCATGAATAACGACGATCAGACGACATTCCGACGTAATGATTATCAATCGATCTCAGGGGAACAGGAATTCTTTGTCACCCCTTTGCTTCGGCAAGCCATCGCGGATGTGATTGATCGATATCCGGCGCATTTGCGTGAAGCCGTCTGTCTAGACGTTGGGGCAGGGGAAGAGCCATTGCGCAGAGATATTGAAAAGAACGGCTACAACTACCAAAGTTTAGATATAGCACAAAACCAACTGAATTCAATTCAATATGTAACTCGAATTGATGTCCCGTTACCTGTGGGACTTGTCCCGGCGAATTATTTTGACTTGATTCTCTGTACGGAAGTCTTGGAGCATGTTCCGGATTGGAACACAGCATTCGCCAACCTATTTTCGCTTCTCAAACCCGGAGGGATTGTCCTCGTTACCACACCGTTTTTTTACATGCTACACGAGGAGCCACATGATTACTGGAGGCCAACTGACCACGCTCTGCGCCATCATGCGCTAATGGCTGGCTTTGAAGTTCTAGAATCCAAGCGACTAGGCTGTGGTTGGGAAGTTTTGGGCACGCTTATTTGTTCGACTTCAGTTTGCCGAAAGAAGAAAACTATTTTTTCTTATATCATGGCGATGCCTTTATATATCATCCATTTTTCACTAAAATTCTTATTGAAGCGTCGGCTTCTTCAGCAGTTTGCTGAGCTGCAGAGTATGTTTTACCTTGAAAATATATTTGTCTTTCAAAAACGACAAATTATGTCATTCAAAACTACGTAACTAAACTTAAGCGGCGTTAATGTGATCAAGCAGAACATTTATTGGACTTGATAGCTGGATTACTTTATTTTACATGGTGTCAAACTAATGTGGCATGTTATTTTCAATAAATTTACGGCACCGTCTGCTATTTAGAGGTATGTCCAGAAAAATATTTGTAATTGGTGGAGCGGGCTTTATCGGGAGCGTGGTTTCTAAAACTTTGTTGAACTCGCATGACGTTGTCGTTTGTGATTCAGCGGGCCGCTTAAGAAACCTGGGAGTTAAAGTTCCTGACAGTGTTAATTATGATTTTGGAGCGGATTCTCCGAAGAGAATTTCGTGTGAAAGGGGTGATGTGGCAGTGATCTTTTCCTGGAGGGGTTATCCAGCAGCACATGAGAATGACCCACTCGGGAAATTAATGATCAACTTAGACCATACACTGAAATTGGTTACCTGGTTAGTTGAACAAGGTGTTTCTGACTTGATTTATGCATCAAGTGGTGGAGCCGTTTATGGCGATTGTGGGTGCGAGCCGGTAAATGAAGCCACTCCATTGAAACCAGTTGGCTTTTATGGTATCGGCAAGGCTACTGCCGAAATGTACATTCGTAAAGTGTTGTGTGAAGCCAAAGTACGCTATATCATTCTGCGCATCGGAAACGCTTACGGACCGGGACAAATCGCTGACAATCTATCGGTCGGATTGATTGCCAAGGCTGTGGTCGCAGCGTGCACAGGAAGACCGCTTGAGCTGTGGGGGACGGGAGAAAAACGCCGCGATTATATACATGTCGAAGACATTGCAACAGCAGTCAGAACTGTGATAGACACACCATTGCTTCCAGCGGGAATCTATAATATTGGGTCGGGTAAAGCATTTTCAAATAAGGAGGTGATTGCAATGGTTAGAGCCACGCTTGAAATGGCGGTTCCGATCATCGATCGATCCGAACGGGGATTTGATGTCGGAAGCATTTGTCTGAGTACTCATGCCATACACGACAGAACTGGATGGAGGCCCACATGGACGATTGAGAAAGGGATTAAACAAATGGGTCTAATGTTGACTTCTTAAAAGAATGAAAATAGCTGTTATTTCAAATGTGTGTGGTTGCTCGTGGGCAGGCAGCGAAGAGGTTTGGTATCGGATGGCGCTAGCTGCACTGGCTGGGGGAGATGAAGTGACTGCTTGCCTGCATCGGGATTTGCACTCCGGAAATCCACTGGAATTATTCCGCGCAAGGGAGGGCCGCGTTTTGGCATGGCGAAGGGGACGCGTCGCGAGGATGGAGATGATATTCCAGACATTTCGGCCTAACTTCAGTGACGAGAAATTAGGAATGCCGGATTTAGTATTGCTATCCTGCGGCTCACTGCCCGCCATCACGCATGTGCCTGGTCTCATGGGCTATTTGCGTGGAACTGCAACCCGGTTTGCGGTGCTTTGCCTGTTTAATGCGGAAGCGCTCCATATTTCACCTTCAGAAAGGAACGACGTGGCATGGCTGCTGGAAAATGCCAAAAGCAGTATTTTCGTTGCAGCGCAGAACCGGTCTCTCGCGGTTCGTCAATTTGGTGTGAATTTGGACAATGCGGCGGTTCTCCACGGTCCGCTTCGCGAGTTATTTGACCAACCCGTGCCAATGCCTGGAGAGGCGGATGAGATTGTTTTTTCTTGTGTAGCCCGGCTAGACATACTCTGGAAGGCACAAGATATCCTCCTTGAGGTGCTAGGATCGGAATTGTGGAAAAACAGGACTTGGAAACTAAGGATTTATGGAGCCGGTGCAGATGAAAGCCATGTACGACACCTGGTGAAAATGTATGGGTTGCAGGAGCGTGTCTCTTTCGAAGGGTACGCCAATAATATGCGCGAAATCTGGAAGACCAGCCATGTCATGGTGTTGCCGTCACGAGGGGAAGGTACTCCCCTCGCCACCCTTGAAGCAATGATGTGTGGCCGTCCGGTCGTGACAACGGACGTTGGCGGCAACCGTGAGGTTCTGGAAGAGGGCATATCCGGATGGATAGCAGAGGCGGCTACACCGTATTCGTTTGGAAAGGCAATGGACCGGGCTTGGCAGGATAGAGCCCGGTGGGTTGAAATGGGTCGGCGCGCACATGATAAAGCTTTGGAAATTGCAAAACTTGAGCCTTCCCTGAAGCTGCTCGGCATATTGAAGTCTATTTAAGTGGTGGACTGGCTTTCGCGATTTTAAGCACAGCAAAAAAGGTATATATGAGACGAATGACAGAAAAAAATTGCGCGAATAGCATCGCTGATTGCTGCCTGCCGCTCAGTTATTTTTGGTTATGAATCATCCATTTTTCAGACATTGAGCGAAATTTCAGTTATCATTCCAGCTTATAATCGTGACTCGCTCATTCGAGACACGCTACTCAGTATTCTGGGTCAATCCGTTCCTGCATTTGAAATCATCGTGGTGGATGATGGTTCTACGGATCGCACCGCCGAGGTGGCGGAGGCATGTGGAAAAACGGTGCGAGTGATCCGTCAGACGAACGCTGGGCCAGCGGCCGCACGCAATCGCGGGTTCCGTGAGTCAACTGGTGATTATATCCATTTTTTCGATAGTGACGACATCGCGCTGCCCAACAAACACGAAGTGCAGTTAAGGGCATTGGAGCAAAGCGGTGCCGACATCGCCTATGGTCCCTGGATCAAAGGACGGATTAGCCAACGTGGTTTTGAACCCGAGAATGCAGTCCTGCAACAGCTCGGTCTTCCCAAAGGTGATTTGGTGCAAGCGTTGCTGACAAATTGGTCAATTGTCCCGCATGCCTGTCTGTTCCGACGTTCTATTGTTGAAAAGTCAGGTGGATTTCCCGAGCATCTGTATGTGGCAGAAGACCAGCTCATGTTCCTCCGGTGTCTTTTGGCCGGGGCAAGGGTCGTCCATTCTCCTGGAACGCTTGAGCTTTATCGGGTGGATAACAGCGATAAGCTCAGCACAGCGGATTCTAATCGCACGAGACACCTGACCCATTGGGCCCAGTTTCTGATAGATGCGGAGCATGAATGTGCAAAAAATGGAATCCGGGCGATAGATTGGTTTGGCTATCGCCGCCGACTGTGGGAAGCTCGGGAGTATCTTGTGAAAGATGAAGTAAAAGAAACAGATATAGTGTCTGAACTAAGCGATTTACTTGGTGGACCCGGGGGCGATTCGGTTTACTACTTCGAAAAAGTCTTTCAAAAAATCCGCAGGAGCCTCGGCCTAGGGCGTCAACACCCTAGCTTCGGGTGCGGTCCAATTGATGCCGATCAGGCAAGGATACTAGATGGTTTCACATGGTAGACGCTACCAAATGAAGATAATTAGAAATGGAACGCGACTTCACCGAAATACCTCTTAGGGATGAGATTCCTGGGCCTTTGCAACGGCGACTTGCCGCCTTATTTGAGAAGATCTGTTCAAGGCTCAACGGCTATAGTGGGGGGGGGGGGGAGAAGGTTTGGGAAAGGCATGAAATATGCGAAATGGATGTAGCGCATCAGGAGATTTGCCGTGCGATCAGCGAAGGCAGACCGTATGCCGTGGGGAGACTGGGCGGGGTCGAGGCAAGTGTCCTGATGTGGGCCTTGGGTATCAAAGCGGAAACTGGACTCTTGTCACAGCCCTTGGGATTCCTGGCAACCAGATTCGCTGCCACCAACGCCGGGATTCGGCCGAGAAACAAGCCTTCATACCGAACCTTCGCAAAGCTCTGTGAGGAAAGTCTGGAGATCCTAGATTGCCAAGGCGTTTGGAAAAACCCATACGAGGCATCATGCCTTGCGCTGTTACCCGAAAGGCGGCTTGTGGATGTTGAGACCCTCGCACCCAGTGACGTTCAGGGTGACCATTGGATGAATGCACTTGAGGGAAAAAGAGTATTAGTGGTGAGCCCGTTTGCTTCCACCATTCAAAGCCAGATCCCGAAGTTGGGCAGAGTTTGGGAAAAAAGAGGCTGGGTTCCAGGTGTCGAATTTACGGTCGTGTCTTTTCCATATCTTATTGATGAAAATTGCGATGAACCCTGGTGGCAGGTCTATACGCGCATCGCATCTGTCATTGCAAGTGCGGATTACGATGTGGGATTGTTCGGCTGCGGGGGCTTAGGTTTGCTTTTCGCTGCTGAAGCCAAGCGTTCAGGAAAGGTCGGGCTTCACCTCGGCGGGCATTTGCAGCTCCTTTTCGGCATCTATGGTAAAAGGCACCTGGAGCAGGAATGGTTTCGCAAAATGATCAATCAGGACTGGGTCCGGCCGATTTCGAGCGAAATCCCAAAAACCTCCCAAAGAGTCGAAAATGGTTGTTATTGGTGATAATGAAATCCATTCATAACAGGATAGTGTATTTGGCACTCGGAAATAGCTACGTCTCACAAGCGATTTTTTCCCTCCTTACGTTAGCACAGGTGTATCGTGGACAGAGGCCTGATATGGAAGTGGTCGTGTATTCGGATTCTTCGGCAAGCTTCCACGGTCTGCGGCGGTTCTTCGACCTAATGACGGTGGACGTCAACGGTGAGCGCCTGGTCAAGATGAAGGGACTTCACCGCGATGTCCTCAGAGCAAAAATCATGACGTTGCAGGAAACGATGGAGAGGGGGGACGCCAATCTCATCTATGTGGATACAGATACTATCTTTTTATGTAAAATCGACAGACTTTTTACTGAAATCGGATCAGGGCGACTATTTTTGCACAAACCTGAGTGGCCTTTGCGCAGGGGCCGCATGATTCATCCAGAACTTTGTCCTTCGGACATTTCCTTTGATTTGAAATCCGGCACAAAGATAAAAATCAGTGAAAGCTCAGTGATGTGGAACTCGGGTGTTGTGGGCATCAATGCGGGACGTAAGACACTCGTTGATGATGTTCTTTCACTGCATCACCAGTTTTACGCGATCTATCCGACCTGGCACGTCGAACAATTCTGTTACAGCCTGATTTTGGCTAACGCGGGTAATTTGAAGGGATGCCGAAAGTTCATCTTTCATTATTGGCATTCCAAGCAGATCACGTCACTGTATACCAATGTCGTTGAGAGTCATGCTAGCATAGACGAACGGACTTTGTTGAAAGCGGTAAACCGATGTAAAATCCGCATGATCTGGACGGGCCGAGCACTTTATTATGGTTACAGAATTAGGCTGTGGATTCGTAATCTGCCTGGTGTTTATATTTTATTTGTATCCGTGAGAGACCTGATTAAATACTTGTTCACTATAGCTTCTCAACAGACCCAATTTAAAAAATGATACCACTAAGCATAATTATCCTTAACTGGACGCATTTTCCTTTATTAGAAACATGAATGGATTCAAGCGCGCCGTGGTATAGTATAGTTAATTTAGCGAAGACCGATGAAGCAAGATGCCCATGGCTAAAATTTGATTATCGCCGTAGAATAGCGACAATTATCATCTTCAATGATTAAAGCCCCTAGTCCCGTTATGATTGGTGATGCAAATACCGCTAAAAAAAACCTTATTATTGGAGTAATTAAGGGATATGAGTACGGCGCCCTTAATAAATTTGTTAATTCCATCAAGAATACAAAATTTACAGGTGACGTTGTTTTACTTACTTCGAGTGTTAGTGACGAGACCATTTCTGAACTCGAGAGGCGGGGTATCAAGACTTGCGCATTTCAATATAGAGTTAATAGCGGGTCGATGAACTCCTGGAGCAGGTTTTGGCCAAAGATTAGGCCCTTGAAATCTATGATTCCATTTAAGATCATGAGATTCATCATGATGAGAATATTTCACCTAATGGATGTGAGACATTTTCACATGAGAGACTTCCTTGAACGAAATAAGGATAAATATGGATTAGTTCTGATGACAGATGTGCGGGACGTTGTTTTTCAGACTGACCCATTCGAAATTCCTCTTGGTGGAGACGTGGAGTTTTTTGAAGAAAGTTCTATTGTGAAAATTAAAGATTGCAGCTTCAACTCTGGAGCTATTCGAGAGAGATTTGGATCAGAAATCTTGCAGGAATGTCAGGATCAGCCTATCCATTGTTTTGGAACAGTGCGTGGATCAATTGGGGGTATTCTTTCATTCTTAAAGATGTATGAGGTTTATTGTATGGAAGCGATTCAGTATGCCACAGGAACGGCTGACCAGGGAATTCTAAACGTCATGATTAACAAGTTTTCCAGTTCATTTGATTTTGTGACAGTTCCAAACTTAACGGGTGCGGTTGCCACCTTGGGCTGGATGAAATACAAAGACATTCCAATCAATGCGGTGGGTGGTATTATAAATCCTATTAATGGAAAGTCTATTCCGATCATTCATCAATACGACCGTTTTCCACAGTTGGAGGACCTGGTAGAGCGTCAAACTTCGAATAAATATTAGAATGGCTTACTTTCACTTTCGGCATACTATTTAAGCATTTCCCAATGTACATCCGAATACGGCTAAAGCCAAAGAAATGGTTCGTTTCCAGATGCAGAGCGTGGTGAGGTCTGAACGAGGGGGCCAATGACCAAGTTAGAGAAGAATTAAGGGGCGCTAGAAGGTCTTAAAACATTAGCCAAGCACGCTATATAGAGATTGGCTCTTCAAAAATCTCGCTGTTCCGTAGCAAACTCAGAGCAGGTTGTGCCCATTCGATCTTTCGAACCGGATCCCTTTCCCAACAACTGTTTCGGCGAACACCAACAAGTCTAAATGGCTTAGATTAATGTTCGAACAACAAGCCAATATGGCGGTCCGTCAGATTGTGTCTCTGACTGGAGTTCGTTTTGTTGCAGCCTTCTGGGTTGTGATGTTTCACATTCAGGGCGAGCTGACGAAATTAATCCCTGGCATTACTCCGCTGAAACCTCTGTTTGATCAGGGACATTTTGCCGTACCTTTTTTCTTTATTCTCAGCGGCTATATTCTCAGTCACACATACTTTGGCCAGTATAAATTCAGAGATCATCCCCGCTTTATCTTAAATCGAGTCGCCCGTATCTGGCCTGTTCATTTTGCAACCTTGATGCTACTCATTGTTTATGTGATAGCTGCCAAGCAAATGGACATCCACATTGACATGGGAAATTATGATTTTTCCATGATTATTGCAGAACTATTCATGCTCCGTGGGTGGACCAGCGATCTGCTTTTGTGGAACTATCCAGCCTGGTCGATCCACGCAGAATTTTTTGCTTATTTATTTATTTTCCCATTATGTCATATTTTGTTCGGCCTGAGATGGAACATTTCTATGTTAATCTCCATTCCCTTCCTGCTTTTAGCAGTTCATGGCTTGGATTGGCATAATGGTTTACAGGGCTGTATTTTCGACATTATGCTTCCTTTTATTGCAGGCTCAGGGATTTACGCTCTCAAGCGCACAAAATCCACCAGTCATGCAAGCTTTGCTACATATATCGCGGTTGGTGGCATCTTTTTCGCCTTGAGTAACAATCATTTTTATTCAAAATCCTTGCTGTTCGTCTGTTTTGGATTGCTGATTTACGGTCTTTCTCACGAACAAGGGAAAATACACAATATGCTTCGTAATAAATATATCTGCTACGGCGGTAAAGTTTCTTACTCTTTGTATATGACGCATGGGCTGGTTCATATCTTGTATTTCTTCATTTATCCCCAATTGCCGCTTACAAACATGTACATTAAATACCTTGCGGCAATATTATTCGTGGCGGCAATTGCCGTGATTGCTATTGGTTTTTATCATCTGGTGGAGGAACCCAGCCACAGGCAATTGAAACCAAGCAGGCGGCATTTAAATGGAAAATCACCATAAACTTGCCCGGTAATGATAAGGTCGATTTTGAAGCTGAGCGCGTGATATCATTGCAAACAAAAACCTTAACCTGCTTCATCGTTGAAGATGCTTTGCGAGATAACAAGGGGCACTGGGGCGAGTACATAGCGACGTTCCGGCATGGACTCATCGAAACGGATGATTACGTGGAGATCCTTTGTGATTGCCATGCGGAAGAGTGGCTTGTGACTCAACTTTCTGCAAAGCCCGTTTTGCCGGATTCCATCTGGCATCGAATGGGTGATGGAGCAGGAAAAGTTATCCGGCTTGCACGCGTTCCACTTCATGCATGGCAAACTTTCCGGGTAATGCGGCGCTGGCTACGCGAAAACTCAAATGCTGACATTATATTTGTTCCCACCGTTCTTGTTCACCATCTTTTGGGTTGGTGGCTGCTGGCCCAAGGAACACTGAAAGAATCCCAGACCACGATTCTGCTTTTTTTCCCCAATACCCCAGTCAAATTGGGACCGACGGGGAAGGGGTTCCTTCCCACAGACCCGACGTCACGGTTGTTCGGGTGGCTTATCAAGAAACTGGCTACCGCTGTGAAAGAGAAGCGGGTCATTCTCGGAGCGGAGACGCGATCGATGCAGCAAGCGCTCGAAGAGGCCACCGGTGTGGCGTTTGTTTATCTGCCCCATCCTGTGCCGAATTTTGCCACCCTTGATTCTTCGGAGCGTCCTCTGACGATGGCCGTTTATGGGCCTGCGCGGCATGAGAAGGGGAGTGATATTCTTCAGGAAGCGATTGAGAAGCATTTGATAACCTTCCCGGAAAGCAAGACACGATTCGTGATTCAGTGGCTGGGCGATTTTCATGATGATGAGGGGCGTTTGGTGCAGAAGAGCCAGACTTTAGAAGCAGATGTTCGAGTGGAGTATGTAACGTCTTACTTCGAGCCAGGTGAGTATGCACGGCGTCTCGGGCAGACGGATCTACTTCTCCTGCCATATCGTTGCTCATCATACGATCTGCGCGTCTCCCGAGTGGTGATAGAAGCCATGGTTCATGGAATCCCTGTGATTGCCACCCGAGGAACGACGCTTGAAGAACAGGCTCAAATACACGGTGCCTGCATTCCTTGCGAAGATGGCTGTGCTGAGAGTCTGCAGAAGGCTATTGCACAAGCTGAGCAAAACATCTGCGCATTGAGATCATTGGCTCAAGAGCGAGCCCCAATGGCAAGGGAGCATTTTTCAGTAAAACATTTCAGGGATTTGTTGTTGCACAAAATTCCAGACGGTACAGGCGTTCACCCTCTCAGTCTTGAAACTCAATGACTAAAAGACTTTTAGCTGGTACTATCCTCGCATACATTTACAACGATTGGATTGGTAAGATGCCATCACGGATCGTTCGTCATGCCTTCCTGAACAAATATCTTGGGAAAATGGGTAGTGAAACGGGTGTGCAAATGGACTGCCGGTTTCTTAATGGGCGCAAAGTGTATATAGGAGATAGAAATGTCATTAACTTTGGATGCTTGCTGGATGGCAGGAAGTATGAGATTCATACGGGCAAAGATGTCTCCATCGGGCCTGAGGCGACTATCCTCACACTTGGACATGAACCCCAATCTTCAACTTTCGAGGATAAAGGCGGGGATGTGATTATTGGAGATCGGGTGTGGATTGCTTATCGCGCAATTATTCTTCCCGGTGTCACCATTGGTGATGGTGCTGTCATTGCAGCTGGTGCCGTTGTGACACGCGATGTCGAAGCCTATACGATTGTTGCGGGATCTCCCGCGAAAAAGGTCGGAAACCGAAATCGCGATCTTGAGTATCAATTATCATACGCTCCATGGCTCCAATGAATGCTTTACAAAAATTAATTATTCAATAAGTTATGAATATCAGGACTCTATTTCATCAAACAGTTCGGATTCCGCTCAAGAAATTTGGAATTCATGTTTGTGCCTCCCATAAATATCCAGTTTGCAGCGGAAGCCTGCTCGATTTAGCAGTTGCGGCGTTCCTGCCAACAATCGATGATTTTGTCGTTTGCCAGGTCGGGGCGAGTGACGGAAAAAGTTCCGATCCTCTTGAGCATCTGATTGACAAATATGAACTGAAAGGAATTTTAATTGAACCTCTACCCGGATCTTTTGAATTGCTGGCTAAAAAATACCATCGGTACGAAAGGATTACGTGCGTTAATTGTGCAATCTCAGACATCGAGGGTTTGGTGACATTTTACTGTCCGAAAAATAATGGTCGGACAGGTATCTCAGAATTTCAAAAATCGGGAATGACCAAAGTCTCACTGGTTAAAGCAGGAATACCTGAAAGCGACATTGAGGAGATTTCCGTCAATTCCAAAACTTTACCGCAAGTCATGCAAGACCAGGGACTCGCCAAGATAGACCTTCTTCAAATTGATACCGAGGGATATGATTACGAGATCGTTAAGCAGGGCCTTAAACTTCCAGCGCCCCCTGCAATAATACACTTTGAGACCATTCATCTTTCCAGATTTGACAAACTCAACAGTCGCCATGTCCTGACCGCAAAAGGTTATTCCTTGATTGAATCGGAAACAGACACTCTTGCCTACCAATTCAATCTTCTCACCTGATGATCAAATCTACTCCAATGAAGCTTGGTTTTGTTATCCCGCTCAAATCGAAGCGAGTGTCCCGAAACTGGAGGGCAGTGTGTGATTGTCTGGAGGCTACCCTTTGTAGCCTGAAGAACCAAAGTTCCGGGCAATGGTACGCTGTCGTGGTGGGTCATGAAAAACCTCCCCTTCAATGGGAGTCTTTGCCAGATAACATAGAATGGTGTAGTTCAGAGCATGAACTGCCTCCAATCCGCGAAGGCGGCAGTTTTACCAATCACACTGATTTCGATTATATTCTTGATATAAGGCGTAAAATATCTACGGGGATGCGTCATCTTCAGACGAAACAGATTTCGTACTGGTCCCTTCTTGATGCTGATGACCTCGTTCATCGTGATTTCGTTTTAACTCTTGATCAACTCCCTCATCAGGCGGGATGGCTGGTAAAATCGGGGTATTTGTGGTATCAAGACCTGCAACGATGGATGCCGACCGAACAATTAATCAACCTATGCGGATCAACAGCCATTATCAGTTCTTCCGTTTTTGAAGTTCCGTACTCCAACCAGGATACCGACCTGCACCAAATCCCATGGGGCAGGATCAGCCATAGTGGCATGGAAGATTTTCTCATTCCTTATTTGAAGGGTGCTGACCCTACTTTTCCGCTTGCAGGCATTGCCTACACACTTTCGCATGGAGACAACTGCAGCGATGAATTCCGTCATTCATACAAAGCCAGGATCAAATTGTGGATCAAAAAAAGATTGTTGACTCGGGCTCTGAATCCAGCTTTTGCCCGCGACTTCAGTATTAACTGTCAGTGTGACTAAATCAATAAAGCAAGGCTTCATGGTGGTTGATTAGCATTCGATCAGAATATCGCTCTTCAACCGTCAGCACCACAAATCTACATGATTAAAAAAATAATCGCATCCGCTCTCGATAGGCTTGGTTTGCAAGTGCGCAGAATTAGGCCCAGCTTGGCATTCGATGTTTCTTCCATTCCTGAGGGCGAACTTTATCGTCCACTTTTCTCACCCTGGCTCGCCAAGGGAGACTTCAGGCCTTATTATGATTTGGCTGCGCCCAAAACTCTCGTTTCTCCAGACCGGTGTTATGTTCTTTATACTCTCGTTCGTCAGGCTCTAAACATCAGCGGAGATGTATGGGAGTGCGGCGTGTACAAAGGGGGGACGGCCGCCATGATTGCCGCTCTTCTTAGTGACACAAAATCCTCCAAACGGCTTTATCTCTTCGATACCTTCGAGGGAATGCCAGAGACCGACCCCGAGAAGGACTTGCATAAAAAAGGTGATTTTTTGGATACTAGCCTTGAGGCAGTGACCCAGTATATCGGACATGACAATCTGTGCGTCGTACGCAAAGGTTTCATACCCGACACATTTATCGGGCTCGAATCGGAAAAAATAGCTCTAGCACATATTGATGTGGATATTTACAAGTCCATTTTGGATTGTCTGAATTTTATCTGGCCCAGGCTTTCAACCGGTGGTTTCATTGTATTCGACGACTATGGCTTTCCAAGTTGCCCTGGAGCCAGGGCTGCAGTTGACGATTTTTTCCGTTCGGAAATATGCATCCCTCTCTGCCTCTCTACTGGTCAAGCTTTGGTTTTCAAGTCCAAGGCCTGAGGGGGGACCTGAAGTTTTATTCACCACGTGGTCGGCTTTAAAAGCCGTTATAAGACTTACGAAAGAACATCAAATTGATTAGAGTAGATCGAATCAGATGATGGGACTATAATTTCAAATCGCTTAATTCTCGGATAGTGACCTGCCTTCATTCCCATCGACAGACTTCATTTTTGAGATTTTAACGTGCATAAAGCCGGATTTATGTCCACAACCCATCACACGCAAGTCTCGAAATAACCATTATTTCGGTAAATCCAATATCATGGAAAACTTATCAGTCTTTCTGAATCAACTTCAAGCTAAATTTCACCGCCGCTTGGAGCATGCTTCCTTATCTCATTATTGGTCGCTTTACGTTGTTCTAATCGCTGTTGCCGTCAGCTATTTGTCGGAGCTTCCACAATACACAGCCATTCAAGAATTTATTTCCACCCCCTATGGTCAAGCAAAAATCTGGTGGCTTGAGAACCCCTTACAAGCAGTTCCAGTGGATCATTTTTTCCCATTAGCGGAGCGACACCTTGGTTATAATGCCGGGTGTGCCTCACACTGCGATAAACTTACATTCAGAATTGCCTTACCAGTACTTCACAAAATCGCCCCTTTTGGAATCTGGACACTTGTAATTACAAGCCATATCGCCGCCGTAGCAATATTCTGGATGACATACAAGTTGTTATTCAGGTCATCGGCTGACTCCGTCTCTGCTTCTCTTGCCACATGGGCACTTGCTGGGACTTACGCGGGCGAATTGGGGTTTAAAGATTTTTATTATGGTGACGCTCTGGCTGTAGCACTACTCTTGGGAGCAATGATGACCAGGCGTAGATGGCTTATTATGCTACTTATCGTCGTCGCAGGATTTACAGATGAAAGAGCCGTCATTGCCGCTCCTTTGATTGCACTCTTCCATTACTGGCAATCAAAAAATCCTACCTTCGGCGCTGACCAACAACATCTTAAATTGAGTGATCTTTGGATAGCTTGGCCAACGATTTGCGGAATTCTGATCTATCTATTAATGAGAGTTTTTCTAACTAAAAGTTTTGGGGTATCAAGCGGTAGTTCTATGCTTGCGACAATTGACATCCTGCGTGCTCATCTTTACTCGAACTATCCAGTGAGAATATTAAAAGTGTTTGAATTTCTGTGGACAGCTCCAGTTTTATTCGTGTTGTTCGCCGTGAACAAACAAGGTTTATTTTCTGTAAATTCTTTAATTTTCCCTATGTCGTTTAGTTTTGCGGCAATGCCAGCACTACTTGTCTGGGATGTTGATCGTAGTTTGTATTATCTCTTACCGGGAATTTTGATTTCACTTTTTTTTTGGCAATTCTCCCTTGCTTCGTTACGCTCTTTTCTACAGTTGTGTTTGATTGGCACTTTAGTTTGGGTCTTTCCTGGTGGAACAATTTTAAGGTCCATAGATTTTTATGTATCAAGCTTTATTACATTCAATAAATAATATCCAGAAGACGGAATGAATGATGCTAATTATTTAATATTTTTGCGGTTGCTTTCAGTTACTTTCATAAAGCGGTATCGATAACCATGAATAAAAATCAACCAAACGCCGCTGCGCCTCACCTAAATTTATTTTCAGTGGTCATACCAGCACGTGATGAGGAAAAATCGTTACCAGCGACCATCGAACATCTGCATTTGGAATTTTCGCTGAACGACATTCCACATGAGATCGTGGTGGTGGACGATGGAAGCACTGACCTTACTTGGACGATATTGATGGCATTGAAAGAGAAAATTCCTGTACTTCGGCCGTATCAGAATACCGGCGAACATGGCTTTGGTCGGGCTGTCACTTTTGGACTGAATCATTGCTCTGGTGACGCGGTAGTCATCATGATGGCCGATGAGTCTGATGACGCTCGCGACGCAGTGTGCTACTGGAAACTCTTAAACGAAGGTTGGGACTGTGTTTTTGGCAGTCGATTTATTAAAGGTGGAGGTGTAATCGACTACCCGCCGATCAAGCTCTTTGTAAATCGACTTGCAAATTATTTTATTCGCACTCTTTTCAGAATACCTCTGAACGATACCACTAATGCATTCAAAGCCTACCGAAGGACGGTGGTTTTAGGCTGTGCACCTCTTATTGCTCCACATTTCAACCTCACCGTAGAGATTCCATTAAAAGCTATCGTTCGTGGATACACATGGACGATTGTACCAATCACTTGGCGTAACAGGCGGTTTGGCGAAGCTAAGCTGAAAATAAAAGAGATGGGCAGCCGCTACTTCTTTATTTGTGCGTATGTCTGGATGGAGAAATATTTCAGCCGAGGAGATTACGTGTCAAAAAAAATTCAATGTGATTAATGTTGCTTCAATTGCGCCTGGTTTTACATTATCCTAATGGTCCACGGAATATCGCTTCAGATTAATGGCACTGATTCTCACTCAATTAGTCCCAAGCTCAGGCCGACAGTCTATTTAATCATTCGTGAAACGCGCGGAACTACTGTCTGCAGATTCAATTATGTTTATTTGGGAGTGGAATTGATAGGTTTGACTACGAGGACAATGAAGCGTCTAAAATTATACATGATTGTTATTGGAAATTTCTGAACTTATCTGCTTGCGTACATAAATGTATTTATGGAGCGAATTAATGTCATTTATTAAATCCCTGCTTATGAAATTTATAAAGTCTATTCGAGAGCTTGGAACTACTTTATTTTGCTAGGCTCATCAGACGTTTGCCGAAAAATCAAAATCATGATGAAAAGTTTTCACACACGAATTGAGTCTTCTCAAAACGCCATTGAAAGCGTATTAATCAACGAAAATGTTATCAATGAAGCTGCACAAGCGATCTGCACTACGCTGAGGACTGGAGGAAGAATTTATGCATGCGGGAATGGTGGCAGCGCGGCAGAAGCGATGCATTTTGCCACCGAACTCTGCGGCCGATACCGGTCCAACCGTGTGCCGTATCCTGCCATCGCACTGACTGCTGATGGAACTGCACTGACCTGCATCGGAAACGATTTTGGATGGGATCTAATATTTGCCAGACAGGTGGAGGCAAATGCCAGTCAAAACGACCTACTGCTTGTGTTGACCACTTCCGGCAATTCCACTAACGTTATCGCAGCACTTCAGGCCGCGCGGTCCAAGGGCATAAAGACTGTTGGCCTGCTCGGGAGGAATGGAGATGATGCTCGAGCGCTGTGTGACTTACCGATCATCATTGCGGTTGATGACACCGGATCGATCCAAGAGGCACATCTTGTTGTGATCCACATCCTCTGCGAACCACTTGAAGAGAGCCCTGATTCCCAGTAGATTTGATTCCTGCTATTCATTGTGAAGAACCCTGAAAATTCAGATTCAGAGGCAATTGACGTTGTCATTTTTGCACCGACATCGCTAGGTGGATTGGCGGAGCATGTGCATTATCAGGCTCAGGAATTGCATAATCAGGGAGCTTCGGTTGTCGTTCTGACGAGCCCGGATTTCCTTCAAGGACGAGTGACTGGTTATTGTATAAAGCCTGTCTTTCCGTCTCTCCCTGTCGGCGGGGGTCTATTAAATAAAGCCCGGCGATTAAGGGCTCTAGTTCAACGATACAAAATCTTGAATGCATGGCTCCAACAACACCCTTGCCAGATACTACTGCTGGAAACTTACATGGAGTACTTCTCGCCCTTGTGGGCCCATTTTCTCTCTAAGATCCGCCGCCAGGGAATCTTCATTGGAGCGAACTTGCATGATCCTGTGCGTGATTACCGGATAGGCCCACAATGGATGCATGATTGGTCTGTGAAACTTGCGTACAGAGACTTGAAATTTGGGTTTTGTCATCAGCACCTACCTAAATCCGCAGGAGTTCCTCAACACATTGATATCCACACAGTCCCCGTAGGAGTCTATCAACAGAGCGTGGAACCGTTGGATCAACAAGATGCCAAACAAGGGCTTGGCCTGCCGACGGATAAGAGAATTCTTCTTTCCTTCGGGTTCCTTCGCAACAACAAAAACATTGATCTGGTGATTCGTGCGATGATCTCAAGTCCTGATGTATTCCTCATTGTTGCAGGACGTCAGCAGAGTGCTAATGACCGTCCAGTCAGTTCATACCTGGAGCTTGCTTCCACCTGCGGAGTCGCAGACCGGGTCCGTTTTGACACGGATTTCATAGCAGACGAAAGTGTCCCGCTCTACTTTTCTGCGTGTGACTTGGTCCTTATTACTTATAGCTCTTCGTTTCATTCTCAGAGTGGTGTTTTAAATATTGCAGCGGCGTATAGAAAACCAGTTTTAGGTTCTTCCGGCGCTAGTCCGTTGCGTGATGCGATTATTGAGTATAATCTGGGTATCTTCGTGGATCCTGATAATGAAGCTGCCATTGGAACTGCACTTCATGTCCCGACTGACCCGTCGACATGTGATTGGGACGGATACTCACGCTACGCGAGCTGGAAGCGAAACATATCCCCCCTGATGGAGATGATCGGCAAGCCACTAACAAATCCTTATGACCAAGTATAGAGCCCGTGCACCGCTTAGACTTGGTCTGGCGGGAGGAGGAACAGATGTCTCGCCCTATTGTGATCTGTATGGCGGCCAGGTTTTGAACGCGACGATAAACCACTATGCTCATTGCACCATCGAGCCCTTGAACACGGCGGCGATTGAATTTCATGCACTTGATATAGACCAGGTGGAATATCACACAGCATGTTCTCATTTAAAAGTTCCTGAAGGCTTAAGTCTGCACAGGGAGACCTACAATCTGATTGTAGAGCGTTTCAATGATGGGAAGCCCCTTCACCTGCGCATGTCCACCAGCGCTGATGCTCCTCCAGGCTCAGGTCTTGGATCCTCATCCACACTGGTGGTGGCAATGATCCAAGCGTACTCGGAGTGGCTCCGTCTGCCCCTGGGTGAATATGACATCGCCCGCACTGCTTTCGAGGTGGAACGCGTGCGTCTGAAGCAAACGGGAGGACGCCAGGATCAATATGCTGCAGCGTTCGGTGGTGTGAATTATATTGAATTCCGCCCAGAAGAGCATGTCGTTGTTAACCCGCTGAGAATTAAGAGCTGGATTATGAACGAGTTGGAAACATCGCTCGTTTTATATTATTCCTCTGTACCTCGTGAATCATCCCGTATCATCGAAGAACAGGTCAAGATGGTTGAACAAGGCGAAAGCGAGGCTATCAATGCAACCCACCGCCTCAAAGAGGATGCCATCAGAATGAAGGATGCTCTGCTCAGGGGCGACTTCGAAAAAATTGGCCAAATCCTCAATCGATCTTGGGAAGCGAAGAAAATGCTTGCCTCCAGCATTAGCAATTCGTCTCTTGATGAGACAATCGCTGAAGCACGCAGGGCTGGCGCAATCGCAGCGAAGGTTTCCGGGGCCGGAGGTGGGGGGTTCATGATGTTTCTCGTTGAGCCATCATTGAGACATCGTCTCGAGCGGGCACTCCTGGAAAGGCGAGGCAGGCTTCTTCCTTTTCGTTTCTGTGTAGACGGAGTAGAATCATGGACAGTAAAATAATAACCCATCCTGTACAAGCTGTTGTGCTAGCCGGTGGTCTGGGCACGCGGTTAGGAGACAAAACCCGGCTGCTTCCGAAGCCGATGATGGACATCGGAGGCAGACCGTTTCTGGATTATCTTGTCAGGAATTTACAACGCAAGGGCATCAGAGAAGTCATTCTCGCTACGGGCCATCTTTCTGAGCCAATCCAGCTTTTTTTTCAAGATGGTGCGGATCATGAGCTTACGATCCGGTATGCCGTTGAGACCACGCCGCAGGGAACTGGCGGAGCATTGCGAGGATGCCTTCCGATGCTTGACGAACGATTCTTTGTCCTCAATGGAGACACCTTGTTCGATGTCAATCTGGCGGCCATGATGAATACTTGCACTACAAACGTTATGGCTCTGAGACCTGTGAATGACACCAGTCGCTACGGGCGCGTTGTTTTAGATGGCGAAAGAGTAGTCGGTTTACATGAGAAGAGCACGACCGGCCGGGGTATGATCAACGGCGGGGTTTTATGTTTGCTCCGCGAGCACGTAGCAGGGATTCCAGAAGGCCGCTCTTCTTTGGAAACGGATTTGCTGCCGGATCTAGCGAGTCGTGGTTTGCTTGCCGGATTTGAATCGGATGCTTTTTTCATTGACATCGGAGTTCCGGACAGTCTAGCGGCTGGGGAATTATCCATACCCAGGTGGGAACGCAAGCCAATTGCATTCCTTGACCGTGATGGCGTTTTAAATGAGGATATTGGTCATTTATACAAAATCGAGGATTTCCGCTGGACCGAAGGAGCACGACAAGCCGTTAAATACCTCAATGAGAAGGGCTATTACGTTATTCTCATCACAAACCAGGCTGGTATCGCGAAAGGGAAGTATACCGAGGAAGATTTCCAAATTCTTACCCGATGGATGCGTGAAGAGTTGGCAAAGGATGGGGCGCACCTAGATGCCGTTTATCATTGTCCATTCCATCCCGATGCTGTTGTGCCAGTCTATCGACAAGTTAGCCAGGATAGAAAACCTGCGCCTGGCATGTTGCTGCGCGCGATGTCTGAAACTCCTCACGATCCTTCACGCTCATTTTTTATTGGGAACCAGCCAACTGACTGTCAAGCGGCGAGCTCAGCGGATATTACTTATTTCGATTTTCCGGGCGGAAATCTTCTGGAGTTTGTCCAAAACGTCACTGCATAGAAAATTTAACAACCATATATGTACAGCTCAACCAAAAAAAATTTTAAACGGTGCCAGATTGGTTGGAACTTTAGAGACCGCTTGGCATGTTTCTGCATTGCTGTATACTCAGGCCTGGGCACTCACCGAAGATTCCTCAGATTATTGCTTCCTAAGATAATTGGATGGTGGTCTCGCGATCAGTTCGTCACTCTTAAAGTCAGAATAAATGATCAGTTGACATTTTTTTCCCTGCGGGAAGGCGATCTTGCTGACTATTTGATTGCGGGAGAGTTAATACGAGGGGAGGAACACCTGCTTCCAGAGTCTCCCCCATCCAGAATCATCGACGCCGGAGCAAACATCGGTGCTTTTATGATCATTGCTGCCCGCTTGTATCCTGAAGTTCCCCTAATCTGTTACGAGCCTTCCGCTTCCAACTTTGTATTGCTTCAAAAAAATGCAAGAGACAATGAATTGAAGGTCGAATTGCGGTGCATGGGAGTGTGGTCGAAGTCTTGTGATCTGTATTTCCATGCGCAGGCATCCTACAATGGATACATGTCGGAGTCAAAAAGTGATTTCCCACCCATCCCATGTGAATTACCGGAAGGGGATCATGAAACCTGGCTCAAGATAGATGCAGAAGGTGCGGAATACGAAGTTTTACCGGCGATGTTTCGGCAAAATCGTTTTCCGTATCAAATTTCATTAGAGCTGCATCACAGAAACGAAAAGGGGAACGAACTTGTTACGCTGTCCCTCCAGAATGGTTATTCAGTTGAGGGGGATACTGCCTCTGATTCGGATTGCATAAACCTAACATTACGTAAAAGTTAGATTATTGTGAAATTTCTGTTTCTCCACTCAATTGCCGTACAGGTCCGTATTCGGACAGGCCCTTTCTTTGGAAAGTCAATGATGAGATTTTGCTCAATACCCTACCCGAAGAAGTCCCGGACTACCTGATGAAATCATGGACGGTTATTCATAAAAACTGTCGGGAGCATTATGCGACCCCGCGGATTCTCGCCGGTGCGAGTCTTCTGGACCGGATGATCACGGATGTTTGGGTGCCTCCAGGTTGGCAGAAATGGTCGCCAAGTTCACTGCGTTCACGCTGGCATGCTGAACTGAAACAGTCGGCAGTGACTTCCTTTAATGAAAGGGTACTGCCACGAAGGTTATGGGAGAGGTTTTTCAACGGGTCGTGGTGGCAGCGGATCGAAGCAGAAGATCTGCGGTTTCAGAAAATGGCCGCAAAGGCTATGCAGAAGCAGGTGAAGACCAGCCGGAGCGGAATTTGCTTTTCCTATTCGTATTCTGGCCTGGAGACTTTACGAGTTGCCAAAAAAGCGGGATGGAAGACAGTGCTTGGCCAAATTGATCCCGGATCGCTTGAATGGGAGATTGTCAGAGAAGGCTCACGTAAATATGCGAATCTGGAATCGCCTGGGGAACAGCCTTCTGAAAATTACTGGCGACGCTGGCGTGAGGAAACGGAATTGGCGGATATCATCATCGCCAATTCTGAGTGGTCAGAATCACTGCTTAGGCAACAAGGTATTGCCAAGGGCAAACTGCGGGTGTTACCGCTGTTGTATGAAAACGAAACAGCACTTTCGCAACCCAAGGTCTATCCGGCAAAATTTACCAAGGAACGACTTCTGCGCGTTTTGTTCCTGGGAAGGCTGTGCTTAAGGAAAGGGGTTCCGCAGTTGCTGGATGCCGTAAAGGGGCTTGGGGATGAACCGGTTGAGTTGCGATTGGTTGGGCCGGTGGCGATGGAGCTACCACCGTGGATAAAACAAGAAGGGTGGTCCCGGAAGATTCAGGTGCAGCCGCCCGTGAATGGGGATGGAGTCAACGCTGCGTATGACTGGGCCGATGTTTTCATTCTCCCAACTTTATCGGATGGGTTCGCCATTACCCAGCTTGAAGCACTGGCTAGGAGGGTGCCCGTGATTGTATCTGCCCGTTGCGCACGTGTTGTCCGACATCGCCAGAACGGCTGGGTGCTAGATGAGGTCACTCCCGAGGCGATTCAGAACTGCCTTCGGCATGTGCTTAGTGACCCGAAGGAGCTGGGGAGATGGAGCTCCAAAGCCGAAGTGCCTGAAGGCTGCCACATGGAAAAACTCCAGCAAAAATATCTAGCGCTTACTGATGAGCTTTCGAAAGGTCTGTGAGCGCACCAATGACGTCCAGTTGATCACTGCTAAACTGCCGCCCTGTCCCTCATGCCGTTACTTTTCTCCCTCTTGCTGATCCTGTCAGGTTCCTTTGGCGGCTACGAGATGGGCACGCTCTGCCTGGTGGCAGCGCAGGCGATTTTGCTTGCTGGATTTGTGGCAGAAAGGCATGTGACATCTGCTGGTGCTTTCATCTTTATGTCTTTCTTATTTTTTGGGATGCGGCCTTTGCATCTCTTGTTGGAAGGGGATATGGATCTGTTTGGCACGTTGTTTAACCTAACCATCAACCAGGAGATGTTGCTGCGGGGGCTTTGGTGGGCGAGTGCGGGGCTGTGGTGTTTCGCTCTCGGGGTGCATCTGCAGCGGATGGGCGGAGGATGGAAGATACGCCAACTTTCACGATTATCCAGGGATCGGATGCTGGCTGCCTCGCAGGATTTTTTTGTCTCCTCCAAAGCTTCCAACCTGGGCCTGCTAATGCAGGCCGCTGCACTGGCGGCGATGATGACTATGAGCGGAGGTGGGCGTGGTCTTTATGGCAGCGCGTTGGGAGCCTACGCCTATGACTTTCCCATGGTGCTCCAGGGAATTCAGATTTTTGGGATCGGCGTAGCCCTTGAACGGTGGCGCGGGCGAAAGAAAGGGGCTGCCAGATATCGGCTGGCGCTTTCTTTTCTGATGCTGCTGATGACGTCCTGGCTTGCGAGAGAAGTGACGATTTTCCGGGGGGCTTACATTACTCCTCTGATGGCAGCAGGCCTTTGCCTCATGTTCAGATACAGAGGAAGGGTAAGCTATTTCTGGCTGATTGTGCCGCTGGTCTTTTTACTGCCTCTTTTCCGAACTTTGGGTGAAACACGGATGTTGGAAAACAAAGGGGTCAAAAGTGAACTGGCGGACCAGGTAGCAGAGGTGCTGAACCCGGCCAGCTACTGGCGATTTTTCGACTCCGGTGGCGATATGAACATCTTTGACACCTTTGTGGCCGCGAACGAATGGGAGCCCACCAAAAAGCCTTATCTGATGTCCTGGATTTATGTGCCCCTGCACATTGTGCCAAGAAAACTTTGGGCTGGAAAGCCTGAGAAGGGACTGCTCCAAGACGTGGGATATACCCATGGTGCGCCCTACTCGCCCGGCATTGCCGGCTTTTTTATTGGGGATGGAGGCCGCGTATGGATGCTGGGATGCATGCTGGTGCTGGGAGGCATTCTCTCCTGGATGGATATGAAGATCCTGAAGATGAGACCAGGCTACTTCAAAATCTGCGCCTATGGTCTGGTGGCAGTGAACGCTCTTTACCTGACCAGGTTTTTCTTGTGGCAATACACGTATCAACTGCTGTATATGCTGCTACCCTGCTGGGGGCTGTCTAAATTGGTGAAATTCGCTCGACTTCGCGGACAAGGATACGGTGATCCTAGTGAGGTCGAAACCTCAAATGTGGACTTGGAAAGAATGAAAATCCCGGAGGCTGGGAAATGACAGTTCAACTGCGTCCGTGGATAATTGTGTGGGATCATTTTGGACCTTATCATTATGCCCGTGTGACTGCGTTGATGAAGAAGATGGCGGTCCCCATCATCCCTGTCCAAGTGGCACGCCACACTATGACCTACAACTGGGAGGGGAGCACCCTTCAAGAGGGCTGTGCCGAGGTGATTGCTCTGCAAGATGATTTGCCTGCTGAGAAGTTGGGGTTTCTGAAGGTCCTGAGGTGTGCTTCCAGGCTGTTTCGGGAGTTAAAGCCTGCGGTTGTTTTTTGTCCGAGCTACTGGCCTCCAAGATCTCTCGCAATTGTTTTTGTGGCGCGTCTGGCCGGGGCACGGACGGTGATGATGAACGAGAGTCATGCAGGCACGGAAAGAAGCGGTGCCATTGGACGGCATGTGAAGAGTGCCTTGTTGAAGCTGTTTAATGCAGCCCTCTTGGGAGGGGCTCCGCACCGACGTTACTTTGCGTCTTTGGGAATGGCTAAAGAGCGAATTTTTACTGGTTATGATGCGGTGGACAATGACTATTTCCAACAGGCAGCCAATGAAGCACGGGCTGATGCCACGAAGGTCAGGCGGGAATTGAGATTGCCAGAACGTTACATTCTCAACCTGGGCAGGATGGTCAGTAAAAAGAATTTGTCCTTGCTGATCAAGGCCTATTTCACCATGCGGAAGCGTGGCTGCGGGGTGGGGGCCAAACTGGTTTTGGTGGGTAGCGGTGAAGAGGAAACCGGATTGAAGAGATTGTGTGATGTATTGCAGCTAGCTTGGCAAGATCTGTCGGATTCAGGAGAGGGACTGCCTTCGGCTGATGTCCTCTTCTATGGTTTCCGGCAGATTGACCAGAATCCGGTTTTTTATGCCCTGGCGGATTGTTTTGTGCTGCCCAGCCTCTATGAAGAATGGGGGCTGGTGGTGAATGAGGCGATGGCCTGCGGATTACCGGTGCTAGTTTCGCAGACTGCGGGTTGCGCTGAAGATTTGGTCTTGGAAGGGCAGAATGGGTACACTTTTTCACCGGAGTCTGAAGAGGATCTGGCTCAAAGGCTTGGCGAGATCTGTGACAATGGAAAGTTGCGCAGGCGGATGGGGACTGAATCTCTGAATATCATCGAGAAGTGGGGCTGCGAGAACTTTGCAGAGAATGCGATTAGGGCGGCGGAGAAGGCTCTGTCCACGTGAGTTCCCCAAATGAGACACCTTCATTATGTTCAATCGCTGGAAACGCTACAGGGCGGGGGGCTGGGGCTGGCGGCACTGGAATTGCACCGGACTTTGATTCGTCAGGGGACAGCCTCTGAGCTGGTGGCGACGTGTGGTGGTGAAAGCCGGATGGAGTCTTGCGTGTGGGAGTATGCTAGGTGGGGGCCGGAGAAGGCTTATTTTTCGTGGGAGCTGGTGAAGGCGGCGAGGGAACGGCTGGGTCAGACGGACATCGTGCATGAGCATGGGTTTTATGTGGGGACCAATGCGATCCTGGGGAGGGCAGCACGGAAACGCGGACTGCCTTTGGTTGGGCATCCGCAGGGGTTTTTCGATCCTTGGATTTTGCGGCGTTCGCAGGTCAAGAAATATGTGGCCAACAGAATTTTTCAGGCTGGGAATTTTCGGGCGACGCGATTGTGGCGGGCATTGACGGGTAAGGAGGCAGACCAGATCCGGGCGCAGGGGTTTACTGCACCGATCGTTGTGCTGCCGAATGGGGTGCATTTGCCACCTGAGAAAGAGGTGGGTCTAGCCACGGGACTGATCCCTGCGAAAGAGCGGCCCTACCGACTGACTTTGCTGTCGAGGATTCATCCCAAGAAGGGGTTTGACCTGCTGATCCCGGCGCTGGCCAGGCAGGAGATGAAAGATTGGGAGGTGTACGTAGTTGGGCCGGATGAGAATGGCTATCTGGCAGAGGTGCAGGAAATGGTGCGGCGGCATGACCTGAAGGGAAAAGTGGTGTTTTTGCCGGCTGTCAGCGGTGGGGCCAAAGCGGAGCTGTTTCGGTCGTCGGATCTGTTTGCCCTGCCTTCATATTCCGAAGGGTTTCCCGTGGCGGTGGTAGAGGCGGCGAGCTATGGGCTGCCGGTGGTGATGACGGATGAATGCAACTTTCCCGAGCTGGCGGCAGCAGGCGGAGCATGGATATGTGAACCGGAGGTAGGCGCGCTGGCCGATACTTTGCGAGATGCGCTGAGGGCGGGACCTGAGGAACGGAGACAAAGGGGGGAGTTGGGCAGGCAATTGATTGGCCTGAAATATACCTGGGATCAGATTGCAAGGGAACTCGCCCGGGCGTGCGATGACCTGTTGTCGAAAGCTTGAACGGCAATACTTGTTGAGGATGAGCTACGTTCGACTCGATACTTTTGATGCCCGGCGCGGGCTGGTGCGTGGGCGATCAAAACAGGTCGAGGCCATCTGGTACTTGCTGAAATGTTTGTTATTCCTTTCGCCCTTGCCATGGCCTAATTTCATAAAAGTCAGGATTTTACGAATGTTTGGCGCTCGAGTGGGACAAGGGGTAGTTTTAAAGCCGCGTCTTAACATCCATTTTCCGTGGAAGCTTGAGCTGGGTGATCACGTCTGGTTAGGTGAGGAAGCGCAAATATTGAATTTTGAACCGGTGGTCATTGGATCTCATTCATGCATCTCCCAAAGGGCGTTTTTGTGTGCTGGCAATCATGACTTCCGAAGTCCTTCCTTTGATTATCGCAACGCACCCATCACGGTTGGGGAGGGGTGCTGGGTGGGAGCTAATTGCTTCGTTGGACCGGGGGTAACGTTGGGGAATGAATGTGTGACGACTGCGGGTTCTG
The DNA here is from genome assembly GCF_004364345.1 of Prosthecobacter fusiformis. Lineage (NCBI taxonomy): Bacteria > Pseudomonadati > Verrucomicrobiota > Verrucomicrobiia > Verrucomicrobiales > Verrucomicrobiaceae > Prosthecobacter > Prosthecobacter fusiformis. Next base: position 764,737 of record NZ_SOCA01000003.1, read on the forward strand.
TCATTACTCATGATCTTCCGGCGGGGATGATTTGCAGCGGTAATCCTTGCGAGGCCATCAAACCACGTTGGAAAAGTTGATATGGAGACGAATTCCATCCTCGGACTGTCGTTTTTTGTTGGCGGCATTGAAGGTGCTCTTCGAGAGACTTTGAAAGGCGCATTGGTCATTGCTCCATCCGGGCCTAATCTGGCGAATGAACTGCGGAATCTGCCGGCTTACCGGGCGGCGGTGCAGGAGGCGGATGTGACGCTGACGGACAGTGCGGTGATGGTGGCGGTGTATGCAGCGGTGACGGGGAAGCGGGTGCCGAGGCATTCGGGACTGAAGTTTGTGGAGGCAATTGTGGGTTGTGAGGAACTGAAAGCACCGGGGGCGATGTTCTGGATCATGCCGTCGCAGGAGGAATGTGATGCTATCGGGAGATGGTTGAGGACGCAGGGGTTTGAGGTGAATGCGGAGAATAGCTATGTGGCACCTTTTTATCCGAAGGGGGCGATTGAGGATGCGTTGTTGCTGGAGAGGTTGCGAGAATATCGTCCGAGGGTAGTGATGATCAATTTGGCGGGTGGTAAGCAGGAGGTGCTGGGAGCGTGGTTAAAGTCGCAACTGACGCCGTCTCCGGGTCTGGTTTGCACGGGGGCTGCAATCGCCTTTCTGGCGGGAACTCAGGCGTCAATCCCTACTTGGGCTGACCGCGCAGGGCTGGGGTGGCTGTTCCGATGCTTTGCGGATCCACTGAAGTTTGTGCCCCGATACTGGCAGGCACTGCCCTTGCTGCCGCTGGTTTGGAGGTATCGGGAGAAAATGCCGCCAGCGATTTGAAGAAGACTCGCATTAGCAGCACATTTAAAAAAGACACCCAAAAGGGTGTCTTTTTTGCTATTTGGGGGCTGAGAAAATGAGGGCAGAGGAAGTAGATCCCAAGATTTTAGGGCTATTGTTCTATTCTATTTATTGAATTTTGAGGCTAGCTTTCGGGCATTAATCCTGATGGGTTTGCTTGATTCATAGTGAAGGTTCTGGCATGGCAGGCCTGATGCACATGTCGGCTGTTGTGAAATCTCATGTAGTTCTAAGAAACCTTCCTTTAGGCGTGGTACGCGTTGGGGCATTGCTAGTGACTGTGGTTACGCCTTGGTTGTACGGGGGGACTCTGGATTGGACGATCGATCTGATATCGACAGTGATGCTTTGGTTGTCGGCTGCTGCGCTAGTTGCATGGGCGATAGCAGGGCGGTTGCCAAAGGTCGGGTGGATACTCCCGGTAACTTTGGTCTTGATGGCTTTAGGCTGGGCAGCTGTGTTAAATCCTCAGGCTAAATTTGACGAAAAACTCATGATCTTGTTTCCTCTGGAAAGGCCGACGTGGTCCGCCTGGCTGCCGGGTACAGTCGATCTAGAAATGGCGATGCGCTCGATGCGCAGGCTTACAGGATTAATCGGTCTGCTATGGATCATGCTGGATATGGCGCGGGAGTCGGGTTGGCGAAAAGCAATCATCTGGACGGTGACTTTGACCGGTTGCTCGGTAGCGGCTCATGGCATTGCGCAAAAGACCGCTGGAGACGTCTGGAATTACTGGGAGGGGCGGACTTTACCGATAACGGTATTTGCTGGCTTCTGGTACCACGCTAATGCCGCGGCTCTTCTGAATCTATGCTGGCCTTTTGTGGCGGCACTGACTCTAGAGAGCTTTGCACGCGGGCGGAATCAACTAAAGCGGGCGCTCCTGATGGCGGGGATATTGTTGATGATGGCCGCGGTCATCGTAAATGTTTCGAAGGCGGGGCATATGCTGTTTGCTGTGTTGATAGTTGTGTGGATTGGACTCGTGCTGCCTAGTTTCTTGCGCAGTGTGACCGGGGTAGATGAAATTAGGCGACCTTTGATGATTACTACATCGCTGATGATTCTGGCGGGCGGCGGTTTGGCTCTGGCTTTTGGAGCGGATAAGGCGCATGTGCGTTGGCAAGAAATGAGCATGAAACGGATGCAAACTGAGAGCCGTTATGCCAGCGCAAGGTTTTGCCTCGGTGAGTTGCCTCGGGCTGGACTGACTGGCTTTGGGCCAGGAACGTTCGAGGCCGTGTTTCTGGATGTGGGGACCACGCATCCGGAGAAGGTGCCGGATCAAAGGTGGCGATTTGCCCATCAGGATACTCTACAGACTCTACTGGAATGGGGCTGGCTGGGCGGCGGACTCTGGATCGCCATTGGGCTGGGGGCGTTGAGGGCGGCTTATCGGTCAATGCATCAATTGCGGCAGCCGTTCTTTTCCAGCCGGCATGTTTTCCAGGCCGCAGCTTTTACCAGTCTGACCGGTGTGGCCTTGCATGCTCAAATGGATTTCCCACTGCAAATCCTTGGCGTCCAGGTCATTGTGGTTGCGGTTGTAGCCCTGGGGATGACGGTACCTGACCAGCAAGAGAGGCGACGTTCTCGCACGGCCAGTTCAGAAGGCAAGATTCAGCAGCCTATCACAGCATGATGTTCAAACTGGCAGCAGCCGGTCGGCTACGGAGGCGGCGAGGTCGATGAGGCGTTGTTTTTCCTCTTCCGTGAAATCATAGGCTTCACGCTTGCCGATACCAAGGGTTCCGCATAGGCGGTTCCCCGCCAGCACGGGTACGGCCAGACTGCCTTGGACCTGAGTCTGCCGGGCACCTTCGCGGGCCACGCCACTGGTGTCCGTCTGGAGATTACACAGCTCCACAGGCTGACGCCGCTCCGCAGCAGCCCCGGCGATGCCTTTGCCCATGGGAATGGATTGGATCACGGGCATAAGCTGTGGAGGAATGCCGAGCTGGGCGACGAGTTTCAGATGCTTGTCCGCAGGATCATAGCGATGCAAGGTGCCAGTTACACAGCCAAAACTGGCGGTCAGAGTTTCCAGAAAAAAGCTCCAGTCTTGGGCGGTTGGGGAGTCAGGCAGGTTCATAGAAAGAATTGGAGATTGTCGAAAACAAGGGCAGCGGGTAGTCTGCCCCAACGTTCTTTGGAAACCATGAAAAATTGCGCTGTCATTTTTGGCATTTATTCCCTTTCACTGGTGGGCTTGGCTCATGGCAATCCGCCCCAGGCGGTTGTTGGGCGCACGATCTACCATGCGGATGATTCCCGCACGGAATCAGTCCGCGACCCGAATACTCGTGAACTGACGGAATCGACCTACAATACGGCTGGCCAGCTCACTGTAAAAAAAATCTTCCTGCTGAATGAAAAGGGCGAGCCCATGCAGGGCAATGTCTATGATGGCCGCGGAAACCTGGTGGCCCGCGTGCAGTCCATTTATGATGAATTTGGACGGCGAAAAGAGGATCGGCTCATGAATCTGCGCGGAGAGGTTTTTCAACAGGTCGTGCACGAATATGGAAAAGATGGCAAAGCACTGCCCCCAAAAGTGGTGAATCTGAATAGCCAGGCGGCCCCCATGATGAAACCCGCCGCCATCGACTACACCCAGCCTATCCCGGAAAACTCCTCACGTTTCGCTCCCCAGCAGATCCCTGCTGCATCTCAACCTGCACCCACGGCTCCGGTCAGTGAGCCGACGGGGCAGGAGGAAAAGCCAAAGGCCAATTTCTTTAAAAAACTGTTCAAGAAATAGCGGCACAGAATTCCTATTTGGAGGCTGCCCGGCGGCGATGACGGACGAGGGACCAGGCGGTACGCCGCTTCGTGTCCTTGCTCCAACGCCCCTCAAAGTCCGGCAGCATGAGAATAGCCTGGCTAGGCATGTCAGGTTCATTAGCGGAGGCGAATAGCTCGGCTGGTGCTGCATTTGGGCCACCTGGTGTAGGGGTCTTGGACCAGGACCACGTCTTTTTTGCCACATCATAAATCAGGCTGGCATCAGTAGGGAAAGCAGTCCAGTCCTGCCGCAGTCCCTGGATCCCGTTGCCTCGTGGGTCAGACCAGCGTAATCGTCCAGTCTGGGCCTCCAACTGGAACCCAAAAGAGAGATGGTCGAGCGACTCATGTTCACCCTCCAGACAGTAAATGAGCTTAAATTCTCCGGGTTGGATGATCATTGATTGCGCCTCGGCTCGGCTGGCTGCACTCAGGCGCCCTTCGAAGGCATAACGTCCCGTGATGTGACGCAGGTGCCAGCCTGTGGCGTCCACGGAGGTGGTTCCCGGATTGTGAATTTCGATCCAGTCTGGAGTGTTACCTTGTTCATCTTTCAAGGTCGTGCGGTTTTTTGCCTGGATCTCAGTGATGAGCAGTTGGGAAGGTCCTGCGCTAGGCATCCAGGCTTCAAAGTCGAAGGGGCTGCCATCATCCCAGCGGCCTCGGTCTCCCCCATCCTCCACCCAGCCACCCGTCCAGATAGGAGCACTGACGCCGAGTTGCTTCAGCTTCTCTGTGACCTGCTGCAGTTCCTCCTGGGAGTGAAAGCTGGCCATTTCCAAGCCTTGCGTCACCTTGATGCGGCGGCGCGCCTCCTCCCAGTTAAGCCTCAGGCGTACCAGGGAGAAATGCTCATTCAGCCTCACTACCGTCGGCCCGTATTCGCTGTCCACATACGAAGGTGTGACCGGTCTTGGCTTTTGTAGTAAATCCGTATTCAATGCGTCCAGCAGGTAAATGAAACCCGCTCCCACGATCACGGAAGTCATCATGGAAACGATGGGGCGTTTCACAATGGTGCGCTGTACCAGCGGCAGTTTCAGTCTCTCCGCCACATTCAGGATGGCCTTATGCATGTCACTGGCGCGTTGAAACCTGGCCGCAGGCCGCTCTCGTAAGGCTCGCGTGACCACCTTGTCCAGGATCGCAGGCGCTTCGGACTTTTTGGAGGGCGGCTCAAACACACCCACTGGCAGATGGCTGGTGAGCATTTCATAGAGCGTCACACCCAGGCTGAAAATATCTGCCCGGTGATCCAGGTCAGCATCTCCACGGCGCTGCTCCGGTGCTGCGTATCCAGGAGTTCCCATGACCAGACCCGTGCGGCTCCGGGTTGTGAGGGGCTGGGAGGCTACCGCCAGCTTAGCCAGGCCAAAGTCCGCTACGCGGACAGACCCTCTCACATCAATGAGAATATTCGTCGGCTTGATGTCCCGGTGGATCACCCCCTGATCATGGGCGAATTGCAGAGCCTCACATACCTGCGCGGTCACTTCCAGGATCTTTGACAGGGGCAGCCGCTCCGCTTTCATGATCTCCAGCAGGGAGGTGCCTTCCACATATTCCATCACGATGAAAAGGTGCCCGGATGCATTCCGCCCGAAATCATACACCGCGACGATGTGAGGGTGTTGCAGTCTAGCCAGCAGGCGGGCCTCTTGGTGAAAGCGCTCCACAAAGGCCACATCCTGCCCCATTTCTGGCGGCAGGATTTTGATGGCCACTCTTCGCTCCAGGGAGTTTTGGGTGGCGGAATACACCGCGCCCATGCCACCTCGATCAATGAATTCAAAACCATGGTAACCCGGGAACAAAGGCTCCAGTTCTTCCGCCATCGGGGGCTCCCAATCCGTTGCTTGCCCACCCAATACGCCATCCATGAGCCCCAACGGGCTTAGTCCGTTTAGTGTTGTCTTTCGGCGGTTGTTGGCTTGTCCCTTTCCCATGATTTTATGTAGGATCTAATTAGCAACTTTTCCCTGTGAGATGTGATGGCCACGGTATTAACCGTCAAAACGCCTCAAAGTTCATGTGGCGATGCCTATTAGCCACAGTACCAATACGTTGTGACGAATATTTTCTCTTCATGCTGAAGCAGAGCGGTTGCCAAAGACACGTAATGCTGGAAATTATGTTTCTTCTTCGGTCATGAATTCGCACACTCATCATGGAGCCTTTCCAGTTACCCGCTGGAGTGTGGTTAAGACACTTAGAGAAGGCGAGGACCACGGACGCGGTCGGCTCGCTCTCAATGAGCTGTGCCAGATTTACTGGCGTCCCATATACTCCTATGCTCGCTACCAGGGCCTGCCTCCGGCAGATGCAGAGGACCTGACCCAGAGCTTCTTCAGCTTCGCTCTGGAGAAGGAGCTTTTCTCCAGCGCCGATGCATCCCTGGGGAAAATGCGCAATTACCTTCTCACCGCATTCAGCCGCCATATTAAACACTGGCAGCGCCAAGCCAATGCCCTGAAGCGAGGCGGTGGCCGGGAGATCATCTCCATTGAAGCCTCCCAGGCTGAAAATGAGATCACCATCGACCCCGCAGACCATCGCACTCCAGAGTCCATCTATCAGCGTCTTTGTGCCATGCGGATCATTGAAGCCGCCATTGGCCAACTGGCTGAAGAGCAGGCCACCGCAGGCAAAGGGGAGCAATTCCGCCTTCTGCGTTGTCGCCTGGATCCTACCCAGATCGGCTCTGGCAATGATGCGGAGATAGCCGCTCAACTAGGCATCACTCATGATGCCGTGCGTCAGTCCATCTCACGCCTGCGGAAGCGTTTTCGTGAAATAATGCGGGACCTCGTCTCCGCCACCCTTTCAGATCCCACAGATGAATCCGTGCAGGAAGAGCTTGCCGCCCTGCGCAATGCACTGATGGGGTAAGTCATTTCGTGCCGGAAGACAGGACCGGCCGGAAAAATCGGAAAAAAAATCTGTCACACCCCGAAATAGAACGCATAACCACAGGCAGCAGAAGGCCAGATGCCCGCACGCTAACCTAAACAAATAAAACGAAGTCACTACTATGAGCCCCGTAGCAATCACAATGGCAGGAGTTAATATTCTGCGTTTCACCATGCCTCTCGCCCAGGCTGGCACAGAGGCCCAGTTGGCCGATAACATGAGCGGCGTTGTCAGCATCATGAACATGGTCGGCCTTGTTCTGGCCTTTGGTGGCCTGCTTTTCTCTGCCGTCATGTTCATGATGGGCCAGACGGAGCGCGTTCTTTATGGTCTGGTGGGTGCCGGCATCGGCGGTCTGTCATTCATCATTGTGAAAGTCATGTTTGCCTCCTCTGGTGGCTCTGACAGCATTGAAGACATCGAAATGGGCGGTGCCACCCCTCCCCCCTGATCCTCAGCCGGTTTAATGGCCATTCTTCCCGGCGGTCCCCTGAGGCCGCCGGGAAGCCTTATCTTCATCATCCAAGTATTCTCCCGTCATGGAGCAGCAAAGTGTCCGCATGCATGAAACCAATGAAGGCCGCGAGACCCAGCAGGGCATCGCCGGCTTCGAAGGTCTCAATGCGCTTTTCTTCATGTTCGCCCTTGGGCTGGCCATGCTCATTTTTCGCAAGTTTGCCAGTGAGACAAACCCCAACATGCTGCTGGCCGTTGTCTTCGCTTCCATTCCCCTCATCGTCGTTTCAGCCTATTGTTTTGGCCTGAAACAGGGTAAGCCCGCCTCATACGACATTGAGCTTGGTGAATGGCTCATCATCAAAGCCAGCAACGCCCCCTATTTTTCACCCAAGCAGGTCGAGCCCATCTCCCTCCCCTGGGTGGATGATCCGACCAAGGACAAAGACTCTTAATACCGATGGCGAAATTTGTGAATTCATACCTCGATGAGGACCTCATCATCTATCGCGGTCTCTCCCGCGGAGGTGCCATTGGTAAAGGGTATAACGTGGAGATGCCAGACACGGAAAATACGGATGCCTCCTGGCTCATGTCCCTTGAGGACAACCTCCGCGTCCTCCTCCGCCTCATCCGTCCAGAACTGCGCCTCCAGGTCTCCTGGAGTGTGGATAGCGACTATCGCAAAGAACTGGAGCGGTACAAACAAAATACCGAGGATCTGCCGCAGGACCGCTGGTCCACCCGCCAGCGTGAGGAACGCTACAACCGATACGACAAAAAAATCCGCGACCACTTGCTCCGTCGTGAACATTTGCAGTTTTACTTCACCTCTAAAATTCAGGGCAAGACCATGGGGGGTGGTCGCCAATATTATGAGGAACTCTTGCAGGCCGCCAAGCGTGAGCAGGCGGAGCTTGAAGAAGCTCTGCGCCAGCAGCTCGGTGGCCTGGGCGGACGCATCACGCCCATGGATAACATGGAGCACTTCGAAGCCTTTTATCGCTACTTCAATCCCAGCGCCTTCGAAAACGACTCCTTGAATCTGGAGGACATCTATGATCCCTCCAAGACCGTTTGTGAAATGTGCTTCAACAGTGAGGCTGCGCCTTACCGCATGGGCAGCTCCACCTTCAAGATGGACGGTTTTTACCAGGGCATCTGCGTCATGAAGACGCTGCCCAAGTTTACTTACATCGGCATGATGCGCCTGCTCACCCAGCTGGACATCCTGGATTATCAGATCATCGCCAACATTGAGGCTGGGGATGTGGAAAAAGACCGTGTCACGACGGAAGGAAAAGTCGCCAGGCTGGAGCGTGGTAAAATCACCCCCTCCCTGGAAGCCACGCTGATGAAGCTGAGGACGAGGATCCGACGTCTCACCACCAATGAGGTCGTGCCCTATCGCATGCACCTTATTGTACGTGTTTGGGACCGGAACCCGGACAACTGCGCCAGCAAGCTCTCCGCCATCAAGAATTCCATCCTCAAGCTCGGCGGTGCCCAGTCTTATGAGCCCACGCTCCCTACCAGCGTACGGAATTACTGGCAGCTCTGCATGCCCGGCTGGAGCTGGGCTAACTACAATGATTTCAAGCTCTACGTCGAAGACGTCAACCTAGCGGATTTGCTTCCCGTCTCCAGTACCCCCACAGGTGACTTGGCGGACGCGGAAGCCATCTATGACGGACCGCGCGGTGCCCTCGTGGGTGCCACCACCTTCGTCGGTGTCAAGGGGGCCATGCGTCCGGAGCACGGCATCATGTTTGGTGCCTCCGGGGCAGGGAAGTCAGTCTTCACCATTGACCTCCTGACTCAAACCGCACCGTACTACGACTACACGGCCATTGTGGAAGAAGGCCTGTCCTACAACCTCTTCACGCGTCTGTATGGCTGCCGCCCCATCATCGTGCAGCCCAATGGGAACCTCACCTTCAATTACTTCGATACCCGCGGCCTACCACTAACCTCTGACCAGCTCGGCGGTGCCACGGCCATCGCCCATCTCATGGCTGGCCCGCCGCCGGACATTGACAAGGACCGCATTCGTCAGGCCCTCCTCTCCAAGCAGATCGAGCGCATTTACGTGGACCAGTTTGAGACCTGGGCCAGCCGCAATGCCGAAGGTCGCTACGAAGCCGCCCGCCGCGTCAACATTGCCGAAGAATGGCGTCGCCGGAGAATGCCTCAGGGAACAGTTTTGGCCGATGCCTGGCTGGACTTCAGCGCTGAAATGCTGGAAGGCAATGCTGAGGCCAATGAGCTCAATCGCCTGCAAATTGATCCCGGTGTCGTCGAAGACTACTTGAACAATCCAGGTAACCAGTGGGAGCTCATGAGCCTGGGTTATACCCTCATGAAGGCGGATGACATGCCCACCCACAGCCAGTTTGTGGAACTGCTGAATCTGGAGAGTCGCCAGCGTCGCGCGCATGAGGACCTCGGCTTGCTGCGCATGCTGTTGGAACCCTGGAGCCGCACGGGCCGTTACGGTGCTATTCTGGATGGAGTTAACAACGTGGACCTCAGTGGTAAAGTCGTCCACTTTGAGCTTTCCTACATTCCGGAATCTGCCAAGGAACTGCGCACCGTTGCCGCTTTCCTCATCACCAATGACCTTCGCAAGGAGATCATGAGCCGCCCGCGCTCCACCCGCAAGCGCGTCATCCTTGAAGAGCTCTCCGCCTTCCTGGCCATGCCAGATGGGGACCGCATCACCCGCGAGTATTACGAACGTATGCGTAAATACTCCTGCTGGGTCTTCTCCATCATCCAGCAGTTTGGCCGTATCAAGGACCACCCTGTTCGCTCCTCCGTCGTCGGAAATTCGCGCATCATGTTCATGCTAAAGCAGCCTGACCAGCGTGATGTGGAAAGCATGAGCGAAGGCTTCCGCATCCCTTCCATCACCAAAAAGCAGGTTACCAGCTTCCCTGACCCCTCCGAGATGAAGACCGACCCTTACGGCTCCTTCGTCTATTATCACGAAGCCACCGGCAGGCCACGCATCGCCATTGGCAGGCATCAGGCCTCCAAGGAAATGATCCTCGCCTCAGCCACCTCGGGTGAAGCCTTCGAGCGCCAGAATGAAGAGCTCAAAGAATTCGGCGGAGACGCCTACAAGATGATCCTCAGCCAAGCCAAGTCCAAAGCATGAAACGACACTTCATCCTCCTCAGCGGTTTCACCCTCGCGCTGGCCTCCTGCACAAGCAGTGACGGTACTATGAACAAAGGCCTGCTCGGTGCCGCATCCGGCGGACTCATCGGCGCGTTGATCGGGGACAACCTGCTCAACAATGACGATAATAACTCCTCCAGCAGCAGTTCAGGTGGCTCAGGCAGTTCCAGCAGTTCTGGCGATGACGGCAGCTTTTTGGATGACAACTCCGGCCTCATCACTGGTGCTGTAGCAGGCTATGCTGCCGGGGCTATCAGTGACGGCTTTGCTAAAAATGAAGTGCGCCAGAAGTATTTGGACGGCTACAACAAAGGCCGCAGTGATGCCATCAAAGAGCTTTACTGGGTCAAGCGGGATGCGGAGCGCCCCAGCGGTGAAGACTCCATCCAGCGCCGTTATTATGAAGTGCCCGTGCCTGAGCATGTGACTACCGACGGCGTGCTCGTGGAGCCACGTAAGGTCGTCATCGAAGTCGTCGAATAAGTTTTTCTCCCGGCCAAGTCAATCCGCCACAAAGCCACACGTCATGAAAACACCTGCCCTTATTTTAGCTGGTGTCCTGATATCCTCAGGAGCCTTCGCCCAAGGTGCCAGCACCGTCATCGTCTCCAGCGCCCCCAGCCTGGAAATGAGCCAGTCAGAACTGTCTGCGAAGCTGACCCAGATCCTCAATGAAGCCCAGCTTCAGAATGAAAAACTCCAGACCAGTCTGGACCGCATTGGTGACCCGGCTGCTGCTAATCTGGCCTCAGTCCAGATGATCAAACAGGATATCATTGATTCCGCCTCGGCCCTGAAGACTGAAGCTGAACAGCGCGAAGCTATGAGTGCCCTGACTGGTGCAGAAGTCTTCACTGAGGATGCATTTGGCCTCAAGGCCCCCATTGGGGACACCATCACCCGCAAAGACGGCGTCGTGGTGGACCGTGATCCCGAACTCTACCGGATGGAATCCGCCATGATGTCCCAAATTCGGGAATTCAAGAGCGTGCGTGAAAACGCTTTGCAAAGAAAGGTCGAACTCACCGCCGAAATGTCCGAAGTCATCCAGGACTTGGAAGATGCCCAGGACCTGGCAAGCATCCAAAAACTCAATGCCATGCTCACCGTGCTGCGCGGCCAGATCGATGAATGCAACCAGACCATCCTCATCGCCCAGGCAGATGCTGACATGATGCAGAAAGAACTCGTCGGCCAGGCCCAGATCTTTGCCAAGGGTAAGCAGGAGGAAGCTCAAAACGTCAACCAAACAGGAGATCCCGACGCACCTCCTGCCACCCCCGGGAATAACGCCCCCACCCCCTTTGGTGGGGTAGCTCCAGGAGGCACCGCACGGCCGCTCATTCCCAATCTGACTTGGGGCCGCCGGGATACCCCGGAGAACACAGAAGCTCAAGATCCAGAGGCACCCGCTGGCGAAGCCAACTGAGGTTCTTTCTACCCGGTTTCTTTTTCGCAACTCAATTTAAGCCCACCCTCTAACCCAGACTCATTATGGACTTCGACATGTCGTTTTTTTATGACAATCTGGCGGACGTGTGCGCACGCTGCAGTGATCTCCTGCAGTTTTTGATGTTCATCCTCATTTTTGCCGGGCTGCTACTCCAGAGTTACAAAGGCATCGTCGGCGGAGACCTTTCCGGGATTGTCAGGCACATTCTCGTTTCAGGCCTTCTCGTCACTATCATGCCATTTTACGGCCCCTGGATGCTGGCCACCCAGTCCACCCTTGGCAATGACCTTCTTGTGGGTCTCGGTGTGGATCCCATCTCCATGTTGAACGGAGTGGGAGACGCCTTTTCTGAGGCTCCTTTTGATACCGGCAGTGCACCTGAAATTGTTCTTGGCATCTTCAATCCAATGACCTGGATCGAGTACTACATCAAGGTCGTCATCGCCTGGGCGATGGCCCTGGTCTCCATGGTCATGTATGTCTTCTTCTGGATTGGTTTCCAGATCCAGATCGTCGCCCTTTACCTGGGCAGTGCGGCAGGTCCGCTTTTTTTAGGCATGCTTGTTTTTGAGCAAACACGGGATACGGCCGTTAAATATCATATTGGCATGATCGGCATCTGCTTCTGGCCGCTGGGATGGGGGCTGGGCATGCTATTTGGCCAGGCCATCATTGATTCCGGCCCGGACTTGTTTGACGCTCTTCTTGGCCCGGTGTCAGGCGTTGGGCAAATCGCCACTTTGCTCACGATGTTTACCAGCACTCTGCCCATCATTTTGGGCATTCTCTGGATGCTCATCACCCTTTTCGTCGCTCCCAAGGTGGTCAGCAAGGCTGTCACCACAGGTGCCCAGATTGGCATGGGCATGATCTCGGGCGGGATGAGCATGGCTGGTGCCGGTGTGCAGGCTGCTTCGGGTGCAGCGATGGCCGCCGGCGGGGCCGCCCTCACCGCCACGGGTGCGGGGGCTGCGGTGGGTGTGGGCATGATGGCTGGCGGGGCAGGGGCCATGGGCGGAGCCGCAAGCACGGCCAGCAAAGCGGGGAGCTAAGAACGATTACTGAATATTCATGAAAGGCGTCACTGACATGTTCATAGCCAAGGACAAGCTGGCCATTTTTTGGTTCCTTGTCTCCTGCGGCTGCATCATCGCCACCGGTTGGTATCTGCATGGTCTGGCCATCGAAGGCCGGGGGCGTATGCTTTATGTTCCTATCGAGCGACATGACGTTTATCTGGACCGGGACCGCAAACCTGAGGATCTCAATGAGGTCGTGGATTTTCATACCCGCCTCACGATGGAGACCGTCCTCAACTGCGGCCCTCGCGGCCCCGTCAATGCAGAGCGTATCGGCCGTCTTTTTGTGGACAACGGGCTGGATCAAGTGCTGCTGGATATCCAAGACAATCGTTACGACTTCCGCTCCCGTCAGATTCACCAGATGGTGGAGTTGGGGCAGGTGAATGTCGTCCATAGCCCGGACGGCAGCGCCGTCACCAGCACTCAGGGGCAACTCATCCGCGTGAGTGTGGATCCCACTCTCAAGGAAACTGTTGTCCAGTCTTTCACGGTGGATGCCACTCTGAGATGGCGCCGAAATGCCAATCTGCGGGACAACAAACGCTTCATGTTTGTGTGCTACGACATCAGCTACAGCCTCAAGCAAACCTCCAGTTCAGAAAGTCAAAACTGACATGGCCTCCGCCGCTCCCAAGAAAAAAAGTGCCATCGATACGCTCATCGCGCGTGACCAGACCGCCGTGTTCTGGTTTTTCGTCACCTGCATCGTCGCCGCTGGCTGCGCCTGGTATCTCGTCATCATGGCGGAGGAGCTCAAAGCTCGCCCACCCTTTGTCGTCATGGACAGTGGCGGTTCCTATTACGTCGCTCCGGGCTTGAATTACAATCGCATGGTACCCATGCACCTCAACCTCACCGATATGGCCGTCGAAGCCATTTTTGACCGAGGCCCTGAGGGCATCGTTCATGCCAGTCGGCTGCCGCTTCTTTGCAACAAAATTGGTTATAACGTCCTCCGCGCCAAGCTGGCCACCGAGGCACGTTATTTTCAAACACAAAAGGCTTACCAGACAGTCACCATCGAGTCACGCAGGGTCATGGGAACAGGCAGCACCGTCGCCCTCACCGAGGCGACCGGTATCCTCAATCGCCGCAGCGTTTTCAATAATAAGCAACAGACGGAAACCTATCGTTTTACCGTCCAGTTCTTCTGGCGCCTCAACCCGGACATCCGCCGCAACAAAGCCTTCCCGTCTGTGATCGAAGGATTGCAGAAGTACGAATTGGAGAAAATCAGCGATTCATGAGACCTCCCCATCTGTTTTTTAGCCTCGTCGCATACATCCTCGTGATGGCCTCACCCCTGAATGCCCAGGTGCAGGAAGGACGGGAGCTCGTCATGTTGGACGCCAAAAAACTGGTCCATGACATCGCCGTCAATGCCACTGTCGCCACCACCATCACCTTCCCGGAAAGGATCACCCTTCTCACCGGTTTCGGCCTTGTGACCGACCCCAATGCCGCCGTGCAGATGGCCGTTTCCAAAGTAGCCCTCATCCATTACGAAAATGTAGCGGATGACACATTGGTTGTCCGCCTGGTCAAGACCGGAGACCCCTGCCACGTCACCATCCGCACCTCCCGCCACATCCATCTGCTTCGCTTTGTCCCTTCCTTGGAGGCCAACCTAGCCGTCATCGTCCCTCCACCTTTGGAAAAGGATGCCGCCATGCCGACCACCCCGGCCGCCGTGGTCAAAAACCGCATTCGCTACGACTCCCAGGAGCTCGTTGGCATGCTCAGCAAAGTCAAAAGCCGCAAAGCGTTGCAAACTCTCAACCCGGGTCTCTTCACTGGCTGGCAGGAACGCAATGGTCTCGACATGGCCACCACCAATCGTCAGGTCACCACCACCATCTACGAAATCCATCGGAATCCTGACAAGGACCTCATGGCTTTCCGCTGCTGGCTGACCAATGCGGGGACAGAGACTTATGAATTCGAACCCACGGCCGTCAAAGTCCGCGTTGGCGAGCGCAGTTATGACGCTCAGTTAGTGGACTGTAGCGGCACCGTCTCTCCTGGTCAGCAGGTGCCTCTAGACCTCATCCTCCAGGGAGGTCCAGGGGGAGGTCGTGAAGGGCTTTCCATCAATCAGGATTTTCGTATCGAACTGCCTGAGCCAGGACGCACTCAAATCTCCTCGGCTCTGTTTGGGGATGCCACCGTTGACGGCAGCAAGTAACCCGACTCACACCCCATGACCAAGTACCTTCAAAAAACCGGTGTGCAGATGGGATTATTGGCCGTCGTGCTGGCCATCGCAGGCGTCGCCTTTTACATGACCAAAAGGCAGCCGCCTCCGGTTAATGCCGCCCCTGTATCCGCAGGCCCTCAGGCACAGATGGCCCTGGAGGATAAAACCGTCTCCCTGACAGGAAAGCGTACCGCCAGCGTGGGCACGGGACAGCAGGTGGAAAAATTCGTCGTTCCGCCAAAGAAACCCCAGGCCCCATCGCTCATTTCCACCGGGTCATCCTCCACGAAGAAACAGCAGAAAGCCCCGCCGTTCCCCAAGCTGGTACACATCTCGAATTCTAAAGTCGCACCGTATGTGCCCAAAGACCCTGAGCTTTTCGCTCCTCGCGGTCTCCTCATCAAAGCCGCCCTCGTCATCACGGTTGACTCTTCAGACTTGTCCACCCCAGTCCTCGCCCTTGTTACCGAAGACGTTTATTGGAATGGTCGCCTCATCGTCCCCGCTGGCACCCAGGTGCAAGCCCAGGCAGGCCAGGGCCGCAGCCGCGACCGCATCGAGGTCAAAGGCGGATTCACATTCGTCTGGGCCGATGGCAGGGAATACAACATCAGCGGTGTCGCTCTGGATCATGAGCGCCTGCCCGATGGCACCTTTGGTATAACCGATGGTTCTGCTGGAATCCGGGGGCAAATCGTCAAAAACGACCAGTATGCCGAACTCAAGATCCTCGTGGCCGAGGCGCTGCAAGGCATCATGAATAACAAGCAGGACCAGTTCCAGTCCATCTATGGCTTGGTGCCAGAAAACAGCAGCCGCAATTCCGCCCTCGGGGGTGGTTCCCAGGCTGCCTCGGCATACTCCGGCCTGCTCACCAAAAAGCTCGAAAAGGACCTCGATTTCGTCCGTGTCAGCGCAGGCACCCAGTTCTACATTTATACCCTGGATGTTTTTGAGCCAAACCTCGCCAGCATCGCCGGCCTCAAGCAGGGAAACAAACCCACCTCAAGCTGGCAGCTCGCCGAAGAAGCCTACGCCCGTGCCCAAACAGAAACAGCCGTCTTAACCGAGACGACCGGAAAAGTGACCGAAGCCAATCGCAAGGCCGAAGAGCAGGCCCGCACGGCCGAGCGCGCCGCCCGCATCAGCAGTCTCATCAACCGCACATCTGAAGATGATGATTCTGCGGAATCCACCCCTTCCTCCAGCACCACGCCATGACACTCCTCACAAGACTCGCCCTCGCCACTGCCGGTGCCTTGCTCGCCTCCTGTGCTTCCAAAAAAGTCAGCCTTTCGGACGACCCTTTGGCCTTCCCGATTGCAGAGGAAGAGCCCGCTTATATCCCCACCTATTCGAAGAGCGCCCTCGCTGGCTGGCCCAAAGGCCGTGCCATGGACCCCTATGACAAATCCCGCGTGCGCCTGGATGAAGAAGTCCATGCCTACCACGTCGGTCGCCTGCCCAGCAGAGACCGCCAGGAAATGCATGAAGCCCATACCGTGTACCGGGTGGAGCAACATGCCCGCTGGGATACTCGCCTGCCCGCCACCCCCATGGAATCCCGTGGCGTTGTACTCGGCATCGTCGAACCCTCCCGCAATGAGGTTCCCAAAAATGCCCTCATCGAGCAGGAGCGCCAAAGTCTCATGGCCAAGACCCAGTCGCTTCAGATCACCATGACCAAGCTCAACAGCCTCCAGCGCGACCTGGAGAAAAAACGCTCCGAGTTTGACGATGCCGAGAAGGAATCCAAAGAGATCCAGCTTTACCTGGCCAAGACCATCCAGGAGCGCGACCAGGTCAGCGAGCAGTTGAAAAAGGCCAATGAGCGAATCGTGGAACTCGAGGA
Organism: Prosthecobacter fusiformis; assembly: GCF_004364345.1. Lineage (NCBI taxonomy): Bacteria > Pseudomonadati > Verrucomicrobiota > Verrucomicrobiia > Verrucomicrobiales > Verrucomicrobiaceae > Prosthecobacter > Prosthecobacter fusiformis. The sequence continues at coordinate 781,503 of NZ_SOCA01000003.1, forward strand.
CAATGAGCGCCTGCGCGTGCGCGGCTCCTCGTCCCAAGGCATCAACAGTGGCAAGAAATAGCAGTCGAGCGATCCCCACCGCACACGCATGGTTGACCTAGAACACATCCGCGGCCTACCGCCCTTTTTGCAGGAGCGTATCATCGGGCAGGATCACGTCATCCCCAAGGTCGTCCCCATCATTCAAAACGGTGAACTCGGGCTCAGCGATCCCGGCCGCCCCAAAGGCACCTTCCTCCTCCTCGGCCCCACCGGCGTGGGCAAAACGGAAATCACCCTGCTGCTCTGCGAATACATCTTCAAGGACGTCGGCAAGCATTGCATCCGCCTGGACATGTCCGAATACCAGAACCAGGAATCCCTGGGCCTGCTCCTCGGCCAGGGCGAAACCAGCCGCGGCAATATGGGCCGCTTTTATGACCGGGCTGAAGGACGCGGCATCATCCTCTTTGACGAAATTGAAAAAGCCCATCCTCGAGTCCTGGACATCTTCCTCCAGGTCCTCGATGCAGGCCGCATCACCGTAGCCAACGGGGAGACGCTGAATCTCTGCAACTTCTACATCGTCGCCACTTCCAACATTGGTGCGGATGCCCTCATGGAGCTCAAAAACAGCCCCATGTCCACCATCGAGCGTTTCATCGAAGACCTCGCCGCTGCTGAACTCCGCCCCGAAGTGCTGGCTCGTTTCAACGTCCGCTGCGTTTTCCAAAAACTTGGTTATGCCGCCCAAAAGCAGATCGCAGGCATCATGCTCAACAAAGAGCTCAAAAACCTGCGCAACAAAGGTTATGACCTCGTCGCGGGCCAGGGCGTCATTGACCTCCTCGTCGCCCAGGGGGTGGAGCCCCGCCTCGGCGTGCGCCGAATGAGAACCACCGCCGAAAGCAACTGCCGCCACGCCGTGCGGGAGGCCCTCATGGCAGGTAAACCCACCTCAGGAACCCTCATTGCAGAAAATGGGCATCTGGTCATCCATCCGTGATTTTTACCAAAGATGGAAGCCTGAGATTGATCTCTATGGCGTCGGATTCCTTCTCTTTGGTAGCGCCCTTGTGCTGGATAAATACAAGGCGGCTTGGGTAGTGCTCGGTTGTGTTTTGGTGATGGATGCCATGCGCCGCTGGGGGGAACCATACCGCCAGATTGGCAAGGCGGAAATGGAGCGCCGCCGCCGGGTGAACAAAGCCTATTGGGATGACCGTTTTGGACAATGGTTCAGCCGCTTTCACCCCGAGCCTCCCCCCGCCGAACCACCACAACCCGCCCCCACCACTCACGTTATTCCCAACCCGATGCGAGATGGCGAGGAGCCACCTGAAAGCCCCGCGCCAATCCAAATAGCGGAAAAACCTCCCGCCATCATCCCCCCACCTGTCACACATGACACCTGACCGGTTATTCATCCCTTGAGCATCATGCCGCCGCCCTCATTATCCTCTCTTTCCCTCCGGCTTATAGCCTGCCTGTATGCCTTGCTCATTCTCCCGGCTTGCTCCACCCCGCCGTCTTTCCTGGGGGATTCAGACATCATACCCGTCGGTAGCCGCATTGAGTTCTGGGTGGACCACGATGACCACGGCTGGGTCGCCTCCAATATCCACATCGCCTACCTCCCCCGTGTCATGACCGGTGCCGAAGCCCGCCGCTGGGCAGAAGGCGTCGGCCAGCGGGATGCAGGCATCCGGTGGACACGTTATTACCTCCTCGTCACCCATCCGGAGCCAGAGAAAAAAGAGTTCCGTACCGCCGTTTACTCCCTGCGCTCTCATCCGTATGAGATGACAGGCCGCGCCCCTGTTCTGACTGTCCCGTAAGCTCTTTTAAATTCAGCTTCCTCATCTTCCTATGTCTGACAATCTCGCCTCCACCGCTGCCGAAGAACTCAAAAAATGGCTCGAGGTCCTCGAAAAATACCTCAATAAAATGGAGTCCGACAAGGCGTCCCTCAAGGCCGCCGAAAAACAGGATGCCATGCTCAAAGAGATCAAGGCCATCAAAGAAAACCTCGCCAAATCACCCGAAGGCCCTGAGAAAGACGCTGTTACAAACAAGCTGAAAGCCGTCGAAGAAAAGCTGGATGCTCCTGGTAATTCCATCAAGGCAGAGCAAAAAGCCTTGGATGGCAAAGCCGTGGACGGCCCCGGAGCCAAGGTTGACGGATTGTCAGCCAAGCCCAAGACCGGTCAGGACGCTGGCTTTTCAAAGGGTGAAAACGGTAAATGGAACAAGAACGGCACCGAGGTCAAAGACCTGGCTAAACAAGCTCAATCGAATTCCATGCAGAACGCCGTTAAAAGTCTGGGTAAGAAAGGATAGCTTCGTCTCCCGTCATGCCTCCTCCTCCACGTTCCAAAGCCAGTTCCCTTCGTGACCTCGATGGCGATGGGGACGTTGATTTGGCGGATGATCCCATCAATGACCTCGATAACGATGGACGTATCGATGCGGATGACCGCGAGATCCACGACCTGGATAATGACAACGACATCGACGCTGCCGACCGCCTGCTCAAAGAAGAGCAGGCCAAAGGGCTAGATGAAGAGCCTGCGAAAAAAGAAGAGCGGACGCAAAGCGTCGGCGAGGCTCTCGGCCTCAGTAAAAACGATGGCAAATGGCAGCGTTCACAGTCCCAGGCTGTACCATCTCCTGGCAACAGCGTGAAGTGATCTGCTGCGCATCAGCCACCCTACTTACCAAAGGGGTTAAGACGTTTGAACGTATCCCCTGTCTTTTGTAAAAATCCCCCCTCCTCCTTGGCTGGTGTCCTTTTACGGGATGAGCCTGTGCCAGTGCCGCCGCTGGAAGCCGGAGCCCAGTCGTTCTTATCTGGCTCGGCAGAAAGGTTCAGTGCGGCCAGTGTTGGCAGGTCCAGCATCCCGTTGGCCTTCAGGCCGCTGCGCACTTGGAAGAGCACAATCGCATTGTGTGTTCCCTTGCCTTCCGCACCGTCCAGCGTGGAAGTGTAAAGCCCCTTCTCCTTGAGGGCCGACTGGGTCCGATACAGCAGGTATCGTTTGCCCTTTGCCGAATAATTTGCGTGAGGAATCACCGGAAAAACCTGCTCCAGTGTCCAAAAGCCAGTCTCTGGCTGTGGCACATCTGGCTGCGTCAAGATCAACCCCGTCGGCGGCACTTCGAAGCCTTCTGGCAAAGGGGGTAACTCTTCGGGGGGCACTGGATTCATGGCAGCCAGTGCATCAGGTGTCGCTCCCGCAGGATCAGGTACCAGCGGTAGCCCTCCCAGACCTGCTTCGGCGATAGCCGGAGCAGTCGTTGCGGCACCTACAGCGGCGGGCGCAGCAGGTGCAGTCTGGAGCTCCGTTTCCGTCACCGGCGCGATTTCGATCGGACTTTCCGGCACAGTTTTTTTAGCATCCGCATCTGCCAGCATGGCAGTCACGGGTTCACTTTTTGGAGCGCTTTCTGCCACGGCCGGTGCATTGGCAGTCGTCCCCGCCTGCTTGGGTGGCATTTCATCCTGCGGCGGCGCGCTCATCAAGAACCACGCCGAAGCACCTGCACCCACCACCACAGCCGCTGCGGCGGCGATCAAAGGCGCACGATTGCCAGCTTTTTCGGAGACCGTCCTTGCAGTCGGGACCGCGTAAGTTCCCGTGCGGATAGACACGGTGGCCGGTTTCAGCCCCAGCATTTCTGCCAGCACTCCGGCACAGCTTGGGCGCATGGATGGCTCCTTGTGGAGGCAGGCGGCGATAGCCTCCTCCCAGAGTTTCGGCACGGCTTCCTTGGAGGTGATTTCCAGCTCCTGACGCCGCTCATAAACCGACGGCGGGATCTTCGAATTGATCTGCGTAGGCAGGTCGCCACGGTAAAAGGGCGGCTTGCCAGACAGCAGTTCATAAATCGTCGCCCCCAGGGAGTAAACGTCATCCGTTGGCTGAGGGCGTTCCCCCATCGCCTGCTGCGGGCTCATGTAGGGCAGCGTTCCGCTCGTCCCCAGGTTAGCCACGGAAAGGCGGCTCATCGTATCGGACAGACTCCGGGCAATGCCGAAATCCGCGATCTTCGCCACGGACTCCCTCGTTGTCAGCATGATGTTAGCCGGCTTCAAATCACGGTGGATCAGCTTGCGCTGAAAATGGGCGTAATCCAGCGCATCACACACCCCGAGCAGCCATTGTGAAATCTCTTCCACGCTGAATACCCCGGCTTCAGTGCCCATGCGCAGCTCAGAAAGCGTCTTTCCATCCACAAATTCCATGGAAATGGCCGCCGCATCCTCATCATCCACAAAGTCATAGATCCGCACAATGTGGGGGTGGGAAAGCTCCAGTCCCCGCCGGGTCTCCGTCTTCAACTCCTTCACAGCCGCCGGGTCTAGCCCGATCAGGCTCGGTAGAAATTTCAGCGCCACGGGCCGCTCCAGTTTCATGTCATCCGCCAGCCACACCACCCCCATGCCGCCCCGGCCCAGCACACGCTCCAGCTTATACCGGTTAAAGACCATCATCCCGCTTCCTGGGGTCTTGATCTTGATCGTCTGATCATAGTCCACCTCACCACCGCTTGGATTGAGCGTCTGCGACGTAATAGGAGAAGATTGTGGAATGGCCATTTTGCCTGGGCCTGATGGAGTGGGGATGTCCATGACGACTGATATGACAGTTGGTGAGTTTAGTTCCCCCAGTGAGCCTGTCACCGGATTATTTGTCAGAACCTATACGTTTCTCAGCGGCGGAAGCTCTGTCCCGTTTTTGGCACAGAGTAGCCTTTGTCAGATCCTTGCCCATGGATTCCCAGGCACTTTTTCCGGCTGGCCAATCGTTCAAAAGGGCAGGGGCATCATAACCGGAGGGAGGCGATTCTACAGGCATAAGAGGGAACTTCGTGGTAAATATCCCAGTCAGCAGGTTTTGTGACAGCCTGGATTTTTACTGTCACAGTTCAATGCGGCGTGACTAATCACCCAGGCACACACAGATTTAGCTCCTCATGTTTTCCTTCCTGAAATTCCTCACTGCAGCAGGCATTGCCACCTTCGGCATCTGGTATGTGTTTCAATATGACAACATCACGGAGGTCACCGGCGGCGTTGCTTTCGTCTGCGTCATTGCAGCCTTCTGCCTCCTGAAGTGGCAGCCCGACTTCAGTCCCAAGGATTTCATCGTTCAGTATAAAAATCTCAAATGGCTGCCGGGGGAATTCACCCGTCACTGGCTCATCACCGGGGATACTGGCGTCGGTAAGACCACCTCCGGTTTCAATCCCCTCCTTCACCAGATCAGCATGAAGCGGCCTAACTGGGGCGGCCTCATCCTCGGGGCTAAAGGGGATGAGCACTTTTTCGCCATGGAGCACGCCGCTGGCCATGGTCGCCCGGAGGCCATCTGCGTCCTCGCCGTGCGTCCGGACCGCATGGACCGCACCTGGAAACCCAAGGAACGTTACAACCTCGTTTCAGATCCCCGCCTCCCCTACACCACTCACGCCAAAAACCTCGTCGATACCGGGGCCTCCCTCACCGAGGGCGAGCAGTCCTCCTTCTTCAAACCCGCCGCCCAGCAGGCCCTCACCAGCGCATTTGAGATGCTGGAAACTCTGGGCAAGCCTGTCAATGTCCTCCGTGCTTACGAGATCCTCACGGACAGCTCCACCATGGAGTCCACCTTTGAGGAACTGCTCAATACTGACAGCACCCCTGAGCGTGTGAAGCTGGCCAAATACTTTGACCAGACTTTCCTCAGCGCCAAAGCAGCCGAACAAAAAGAAGGCCTCGTCGGCACCCTCAAGGTCATGCTCGGCTTCTTCACCCACCCGGACATCGCCGAAGTCTTCTGCTCCGATGAGCCCAACACCATCGACATCACCGATGTCGATAAAGGCCGCATCTTCTGCACCGCGCTCCCGCAGACTTTTCAGACGGAGCGCCGCTACATCAATACCTACATCAAGCTGCTCTTCTACACCCACGCCATGATGCGCTTTGATAAGCCGAAGTCCGAGCGCAAGAATGAAAACCTCCTCATCGCCCTCATGGATGAGTTCCAGGCCCTGGCCACCGCCAGTGAAGATGGTATCTCGGACCACAACGTCATTGACCGTCTTCGTGCTGCAAACTGCTGCCTCATCCTCGGTATGCAAAGCGATGCCTCCCTCTTCCCCGTATTGGGCAAAGAAACCGCCCAGGTGCTGACGCTGAACTGCCGCTCACGCATCGCCTTCCGCCAGCCGGATCCAGAAGGTGCCCTCGCTGTGGCCGAATTCATCGCCAAGGTCGAGAAAAAGAAAGTCTCCAAATCTTCCGGGTTTATGGGGAAAGACGCCAGCACCACCGTCAACAAAGAGTGGGACTACGAAGTCCAGCCGGGTGAGCTTATGAAAATGCCAGATGCCACCGCCTGGATCGTCCACCCCTCCAAGAAAAAGGTCAAAATGCGCATCCCTGCCATGGATGGTGCTGGCAAAATTCCCGACTGGTGGAAGTAAGTTTTCTCTCACCGGCCTCCCCCCCTCGGCTAAAACTCACCGCATTCAATTGAGCTATGAAACCTTCTCTTTATCCCATTCTTCGCGCTCCGGAAGGTGATGGCCAGGGAGGTGGCGGCCGTTATTCTTATGACACGCCAGAAGTGCTCGCGGGAGGTTTCACTCTCTCCGCCAATGAGGATAAAAGCAATGCGCAGGCCAGTGAGACCTTCACCATGCGGGCCGAGAAGGACCGAATGATCGGGGCCAAGGGCGAAACACTCGCCTTTGCCAAACCCCAGTTTGATCCCAGCGGCTTCAAGGCCCTGCAGGCCCAGGAAAATATCATCGAAAGCAAGCTCAACGCCATCACTGCCGGTTCCGCTCCCTATCAAGAATGGAACGCGCTCAAAACGGATATTGAAGGACTGCCCGAGACCATTGCCCGAGCCGAAAGAGAACTGGCCAAAACCAAGGCCACTCTGGCTCAAATGGAACTAACCGGCACAGCCGAGCAGAAGCAGAACTGGCGCAACAATGCTGTCGGGGATCAACAAACGCTCGATAACCTCCTGGCCAAGCAGCAACGTCTTCCACAACTCGAAAGCCAGCTCGCGGAACTTGCCAAACATCCCGACGTCTCCAACCACGCCGCTCTCATGGTGGAGCGTGCCGAAGTGCAGGCAAAGATGGAACCCATCCGGTCCATCGCCGCCGCCTCTTACCCGTTATTCCAGCAAAACGATGCCTTTCAGGCCCAGCCCGATTTGGGCGGAGACCGGGCGCTGCTCGCGCGTTCCGTCGCCACCTACAAGCTGGATCAGCTCCTGGGCACCAATGTCATCGCTGAAGAAAAAATGGCTCAGACCCCGGATGGCCGCCTCATGGGCGTCAGTGTCCAGGTGGACGGAGCGCAAATCACCGGAAAATTTGGCGGTAAAGACTGCTTTCTAGAGGCAGACTATTCAGATCCCCGCATTCAAAAAGGTCTGTCGGACCTGGAGGCCGTGGACTACATCACCGGCCAGGTGGACCGCCATCATGGCAATGTTTTTATCGAGCCCTCCTCGGGTAAAGTGACCGGCATCGATAACGACCTCGCCTTTCCCGGCCGTGATCGTGAGCAAGTCCTCAAAACCCCTCCTGAGCTCTGTCAGAAAGCCGTGGCAGGGATGCCCCGACAGCTTTCGGCGGACACGGCCCAAAAGATCCTTTCCATCCATCCGGACAAGCTCGCCGCCGAGCTTTCTTCCATCTCCAATCCCCCCCCTCAGGGCGGGGGCAAGCTCTCCGAAGCCGAGATCAACGGTGCCGTACAACGGCTGCAAAATCTCCAGACTGCCATCCTGGCACCGGAGCAGCATGGCATCCAGATCGTCAAGGAGTTCAATGCCCAGACTTACCAGGACGCCATCGGTGTCCAGAAGCAGCTCATCATGGACCGGACTGGGGCGGAACTGGACAAAACGTCCGCCAATTTTAAAGACATTGATCAGGTCGGCTTGGTCAAGGAGATGGACAAGACTTCGTATCTGGCGGCAGCCGTGATGGATGGCCGCAAGTATGAGCTGGCCAAGGGACAGGTGATTGGCGGCATCGAATGTGGCATGCGTGATCCTGCCACCGCCAATGTCAAGGCACGGGTGGACCCTGTCTTTGCCGAGTTTAAAAAACAGGAGATGGCTGCCAAACAGACCCTGGCCAGCTCTCACCAGCTCATCGAAAACCCGACCGTCAGGCGGGAAGTGGACCAGCTCCAAAAGGATCTCGCCAGCCTGCAAAACAAAATGCAGGAGAGCCAGAAGCAGCTCCATAAACTGGACAATCCTGGAATTGCTGAACGCCTCAAATCAGCCATGGGACGTGGCCAGGATACAGACCTGCTGAAACAGCAGATCCAGGGTGAGCAAGTACAGATCCTGCAACAGATGAAGGATGCTCAGCAGCAGCTTGATCGCGCCCTCGACAAGGCCGTGGCCCCCCTCCGAACCGACCTCTTGATGGCCGCTCAGGAAAAGGTCGGCGAGCAGCAAAAATTCCAGGAACAGCGTCAGCAGGCCATGGCCGCGAAGGCTGAGCAGATCAAGGCCGTGGCCGCTGAATACGGCATCTCACCGCAGCAGCTTCAAATGCCCAATGTCGGCAGCCCGGACAATACCAAGGAGATGCGCGATGTGGCCAGTAACAATGCCATCAATGCTGACAGTTTTCGTGAACGTGGTGAGCGCATGTTGGAAAAAGATTCCCCTGCCGAGGCCAAGCTCGCTTTTGTCAAAGCGGACCGGGACCAAGCCCTTGGGGAGGCTCAGCATCTGGCGGCTGAGCTCCTGGACAATGATGATCTTAACCTCAGCCCGGAATCGGCAGCCGCTCTCAAAGAAAAGTTCGCCGCCGCCTCTTCACTCAGCGTGAAGCATGATCAGGAGGAAGTGCTGCAAAATCAGCAACGCCAGGTGCTTTATGAGGCGGAGGTTACACGTGAAGTCGGTCCCGTCCTTGCCGCCAAAGGTTTCTCCCCACAGGAAGTGGAAACCTTTTCCAAGGCCGCTGTGAAGCTCGGCATGGAGGCTGAATCCGCCGCTCTGCAAAACAACGAGCGCACCGCCAAGCTCTTCGCCGGCCAGCTAAAAGACGGGGTGGAAAAATCCACCTTCAACTACAGCGAAGTGAATCCCTCTGCCAGCAAGCTGCATGATGCCTTATACAAGGCATATAACACCAATGCCCGTGTCCATCTGGATGGAGAGGTGGAGATCAAGCGCGGCCATGCATCCTTCCAGGAAAAGACCGCCAATGCAGCCTTGAAGCAGGCAGCATTGGAAACAGGTGTCACGCTGGATCCCGTTGCCCCCAAGGTGGAGGCTCCCAAGGTGGATGCTCCCAAGGTGGATGCCCCCAAGGTGGATGCCGCAAAGGTGGATGCCCCAAAGGTGGATGCCCCAAA
>NZ_SOCA01000003.1:790960-824780 GCF_004364345.1 Prosthecobacter fusiformis
GCCCCAAAGGTGGATGCCCCAAAGGTGGAGGCTCCCAAGGTGGAGGCTCCCAAGGTGGAGGCTCCCAAGGTGGATGCCCCCAAGGTGGATGCCCCCAAGGTGGATGCCCCCAAGGTGGATGCTACCAAGGTCTCCGTTGGGGATTCACTGAATTTCCGCCGCAACTCCACTTCATCCCCTGCCGCCAAAGAAGCCGCAGATATCAAAAAGGATGTTGGAATAGATCCCGCCGTCAAAGGTAACGAAGACCTTAAGGTCAAAGACAAAGAAAAAGACAACTCAGTCGGTGCCGTTTCGCGATTAAAGGAGAAATATGAAAAGGTAATCGCTGAACAGAAAACGACCGTATCCAATGAGGCAAAACCAGTTCAGCCTGTCATTAAACGTTGATCGCCTCCAACCCCCCAGTTTCATCCCCAGCCTCCATGCCTTCCCTCACCCCTCTTCTCGCCAATTTTACCCCCCAGGAACTTAGCCTGCTCTCCAGTTTTGGAGACTCGCGCTCCTATCAGGCTGAAGAAGTCGTCATCAGGCAGGGTGACGAAAACGACCATCTTTACCTAGTCCTCAAAGGCAAGCTGGATGTCTTCCAGGACATTGACGGCATGAATAAAAAAGTCGCTTCCCTGGAGTCAGGCGATTCTCTGGGTGAAGTCAGCGTCTTTGATCCCGGTCCTGCCAGCGCCACGGTGTGCGCAGCCAACGAGACCGAAGTCTGGCTCATTACTCGCGATAGTTTGGACCGCCTGCACGCTGCCAATCCCAAGGTGGCTTATCGTCTCCTCAGCCGCATCACCACCTGCCTTTCCAAACGCCTCCGTCAGATGAATGATAAAGTGGTGGACTTGGTGAATCGCTGATATCTTTAGCCACAAAGGTTTGTGCAGATGGGAGCGGATCTTGCTGCCTTTCCTCATAAGCCTGTTATCCACTCGGTTGAGCATGATCCACATCCCGTCCATGCTCCGCCGCAGATTCAAAGGCTTCCTCAGCCTTTTCGCGGAAACTTACCGTCAGTGGGACGCACACCGGGGGCCTAAAATGGGCGCTGCGCTTTCCTTTTACACCGTCTTCTCCCTGGCACCCCTCGCCATTTTGGTGCTCACCCTCGTCAGCACCGTTGTCGAACGCAACGCGGCGAAGGAAGAAATTGTCGATCAGTTTCAGTCCTTTGTGGGCCGTCAGGGAGCTGAAATGATGGAGATGATCCTCACCAGTTCAGCCCCTCACAACACCAGTTTTTTTAGCACCCTTCTAGGCTTTGCCGTGCTCCTTGTCGGAGCCTCAGGAGTGTTTGGTGAATTGCAGAGTTCGCTCAACCAAATCTGGGGCGTGTCATCAGAGCGGCATCCGGTTTTTCTTTTAGTGAAGGAGCGTGTCTTCTCCTTCGTCATGGTCTTTGCTCTGGGTTTCCTCACTCTGATTTCCTTCCTCTTTTCGGCCTTTATCTCAGCAGCCGGGGCCGTCCTGCTGGCACGTTTTCCTGAACTTGATGCCCCTTGGGAACTTGGAAATTCAGCCGTCTCGCTGGTGGTGGTGACTCTGCTATTCGCCCTCATCTTTCGCATGGTGCCAGATACCCGCATCACCTGGAAAGATGTCGGTCCTGGCTCCATCTTGACTGCCCTGCTTTTTGTCCTCGGGAAATTTGTCCTCGGCTTCTACTTCGGCCGCAGTGCCTTTGCCTCCAGCTATGGGGCGGCAGGATCCCTCATCATCATTTTGGTCTGGGTCTTCTACTCCGCACAGATCCTCTTTTTCGGCGCCGAATTTACCCGCCTATACACCGTGCGGTTCGGCTCACGCCGCCCGCCGAAGTAGGACTCGGCCCTGGTTCATTGCAATTTTTGTTCGGCAGATACGGCTCAGGTAGCACTTTCATCCGATACTAAGGGTGTAGCATGCATTTTTGCTGTCTGCATTTATACTCTCCCTGCCATGAACGAGAACCCTTCATCCATTGACCCCGTTTCCTCCGCCCAGCAGATCTTGGACGACGTTAAAAAATTCGCTCACGAAGATCCCACCAAGGCCGCTGCGGCCGCCTTTGGTGTCGGACTGCTGATCACCATGCTGCCGGCTCGCGCCATCCTTGGCTCTGCTGCCTTTCTGGGAGCCACCTTCCTTCGTCCTACTCTGCTCACACTGGGCCTTGTGAAGGGCCTGGAGCTTTGCTGCAAAAACAACCGTACCCCTTCCAACCCATCATGACCACTACCGAAACATCTTTGACCACCACGGCCGCAACCGCTGCCCAATCTCCTCTGGAAACGCTGGAGAACTGTGTGCGGGAGAATCCAACACGCACCTTGCTCATGGTAGCAGGTCTGGGAGTCGCCGCCGCCTTCCTGGCGCGGTCCCTCGCACCTACTCCGCAGAACCGTGCCCTCCAAGTCCTGGAGGACATCCAGGACCGCCTGTCGGATCTTGCGGATGAAGGTGCTCTCGCCATGAGCCGGGGCGTTCGCCATGTGGGCGAGCTTCACCTTGATCGTACCTTTGACAAGCTTAGTCGCGGTATCAAAGGACTCTTCCATTGAGCGGCGGTCTGTATCAAAAACTGGCACAGCCAGTTTGCTGACCGCGTGCGAATATTATGTGGCGATGCCTGCTCGCCATCCCGGTATAACAATCAATACAACCACGTCATGAAAACCTCACGCCAACGCATTGTCCTTCTCGTTCTCATCTCAGGACTCTTTGCCATTCTCGGAACAAGCTGCAACACCACTCGTGGTTTTGGTCGCGACGTCCAGAAAACAGGTCGCCATATTGAGCGGGCCGCTAGCTAGCAGTCCACACCACGACCTTGTGTTGTGAAGGCGCAGATGTCTTGCTTTACGAAGCAGCATCTGCGCCTTTTCCTTGGTGGCCAGCCTCTTCGTTCTTATTTCAGCCAGGCATGGATGGCGAAGCTCAAAGCTCGCGGATGAAAATATTGCCATAACTAACAGTTTGACCAAAGTCGGCGAGAGCAATGGGGCCAGGGGACTTGGAATCCAAAATGGTTTCGAAGGTCTGGGGATTGGTTTCCTGGGTTTCAGTGAGCAGGACTTGCACGGTGTTGCCTTTGAGTGTGGCCTTGATGCGGTACCGCTGACCTGGCTTAATCTTGTCCGCACCGATGACGATGGATGCCTCACCCGCGCCTAACAAAACAAGTGGGCGGCTAAGGCCTCGCATGCAAAGGCCGGCAGCGGCTTTGCTGAGATCAGTGCTCTTGGGAAGGTTCACATCACAGATGATTTCACAGTCGCCATATTCCTGGGCACTCCAAAGTGGATCAGCTGCAGCACCCTTGGCGAGCATGATTTGCCAGTCGGCGGAGACCCAGCGCGAACTGCTGGCTGCGGGGACATTCCAACCGCGAAAATCAGTGCCGGTGTAGAGGGCTTTCCAGCCTTGATCAAGCGGAGCCGTGACATCGGCAGCAGGGTTGGTGGAGGGCAGTTCCTTAATGCGGACATTGCGAAACTCCACAGGTGCACCTTCGGATTCCAAGGCCAGATAACCTTTGCGGTAATTGCATTCATCTCCACCGCTGACCACCTTGCCATTTACGGCGAGGGTCAGACGACCGTTGTTGCCCTCAATCCGGTAATGGTTCCATTCGGGGCTGGGTTTGCTGCGTTCCTCGCTGGGGAAACTGCGCATGCCGTTGGAATCTCCATGCGGGTTCATGGTGGCACCATGAATGGGAAAGACATCCCCATGAGTGGAGAACCATCTGGGCTTAGTCGGATCAGCATTTTTCATGTAGCCGTGATCCAGAATCTGAACCTCAATCCCGCGCAGAAAAGGTACACCCGGTGCCGTGATGGGAGTGCCCCAGACGAAGATGCCGGAGTTTCCCGCGCTGGACAGGTGCCGCCACTCGGCCTCCAGAATGAAGTTTTCATATTGTCGCTCGGTACGCAGGGCTCCAGTAGGCCGACCATTGCATGAGATGACGCCGTCCTTGATGCTCCATGTTTCCGGAGCACAATTAGCATTCACCCAGCCCTTGAGGTCATTGGCATTGAACATGGGGACAAACCCCTGCTCATCCTGGGCATGACTTATAGACAGGAGAAAAATGGGGAGCAGGCAAAGGGAGAACTTCATGGAGAGCAGACTTAACGCGGAGTGACCGCCAGATTCATCAACGCAGCCTGCAGGAAAAGAAAACTCATGCGTACTCGCTTCGTACTATTGGTATGGATCCGTTCCTCGACTACCACCTTGCCCAGACTCGCCGCCAGTTTTTTGGGGATATGGGACTGCGGGCAGGGAGCATTGCGCTGGCCTCGATGCTGGGGAGGGACCTTGCTTCGGCAGCGCCCGCACCGGGCATGATCCATCCGCCGATGCCGGGTCTGCCGCATTTTGCGCCGAAAGCGAAACGGCTGATTTATCTGCACATGAACGGGGCTCCCTCGCAGTTGGACCTGTGGGATCATAAACCGGGGCTGAGCCAATACTTCGACAAAGATCTGCCGGAGAGTGTGCGCAATGGACAGCGCATCACGACGATGACCAGCGGCCAGTCCCGGCTGGCGGTGGCACCTTCGATGTTTAAATTTCAGCAGCATGGCAAGAGCGGCACATGGGTGAGCGAGCTGCTGCCGCACACGGCTAAAATTGTGGATGACATTGCTCTGGTGAAAACGGTGAACACGACTGCGATCAACCATGATCCGGCCTGTACTTTCGTCATGACTGGCAATGAAATCCCAGGCAAGGCGAGCATTGGCTCCTGGTTGGCGTATGGGCTGGGCAGTGAGAGCAACGACCTGCCAGCGTTCGTCGTTTTCACCCCGAGCTTTCCGCCCGAAAGTGCGGCCCAGGCGTTGTTCACGCGCATGTGGAGCAGCGGCTTTTTGCCCACCAAATATACGGGAGTGGCATTGCGTGGACAGGGGGATCCTGTGCTGTTTGTGAAGAATCCTCCTGGGGTGAATCCGGGGGACCGCAGGACAATGCTCAATGCGTTGAACCAGCTCAATGAGATCAATCATTCCCGCATCGGAGATCCAGAGATCCAGACCCGCATCGCTCAATATGAAATGGCGTTCCGCATGCAGTCCAGCGTTCCGGAACTGACGGATCTGAGCCGGGAGAGCAAGGCCACCCTGGAAATGTATGGGGAGGATGTGCACCGCGCAGGGAGCTTTACACACAGTGCCATCATGGCCCGCAGATTGATCGAGCGCGGCACACGCGTGGTGCAGATCCTGCATCGTGGCTGGGATCAGCATAACAGCCTGCCCAAGCATTTGCGAAACCAGGTGAAGGATACGGACCAGGCCTGTGCCGCGCTGGTCATGGATCTGAAGCAGCGTGGTCTGCTCAATGACACACTTGTAGTTTGGGGTGGGGAGTTCGGCCGGACGGTCTATTCTCAGGGGACCTTGACGGAGGATAATTATGGCCGTGACCATCATCCACGAAACTTCTGCATGTGGATGGCCGGAGGCGGCGTGAAACCTGGGACCGTGTGGGGTGAGACGGATGATTTCAGCTACAACATCGTTAAAGATCCCGTGCACATCAATGACCTGAACGCGACGATCCTGCACCTGATGGGCATTGACCATAGCCGCTTCAGTTTTAAATTCCAGGGACTGGACCAGAGATTGACGGGCGTGGAGGAGCATCACGTGGTAAAGGGAATTCTGGGATGACCTTTACAGACAGATAAAGGAAAGGACTATTGACCCTCAGGGGGGCTTTGTGGTTAGGCTGTAGTCGCATGCAGAATGCAGAGCCATCCATGAAACAACGACCTTTAATTTCCCTGGGAAGCATCGTGGTTGTGGCTTTGGTTTTAGTGCTCTGGACAGCGGCTCTGCAATTGCCGACGCCCACCCAGTCTGAGCCTTTGCGGGTGGCCGTGGGAATGTGGGCCGGGGCGGAACCGTGGATTTTGGCAAGGGAGGCCGGGGAGCTAGATGCCCGAAAGATTAACCTCGTCGAGATGAACTGGACCTCTGCGGCAATGCGAGCGGTGGGAAATCGTGTGGTGGATGCGGCGGTCCTGTCTCTGGATGAGGTGATCCGCCAAATCCACCAGGGGTATCCTTTGAAGATCGTGATGATCACAGATATTTCTCGCGGAGCTGACTTACTGATGGCGCGTCCGGGGATCAATTCGGTGGAGGAACTTCGGGGGGGCAGAATCGGGTATGAGCCACGCACTTCGGGCTCGTGGCTGCTGAGCAAGGCGCTGAAGAACTCCAATCTCAAGCTTTCAGATGTGCAACCGGTGCCTTTGAATCCGGCAGAGGTGGAAGAGATATTCGGGCAGCTCTCGCTGGATGGAGTGGTGGTGGCCGAGCCGTGGAAAGAAAGGATGCGGAGCCTGAATCTCAACAATGTATATGACACCTCTCGTCCTGGGTCTTCCATTGTGCGCGTCCTGGCCGTGCATCCAGATGCGATCATTGAATACCGCGAGGTCCTGATTGCGCTGATGACAGCGCATTTTAAATGGGTGCCGGAATTGGTGGAAGGCGGAGTTGAGGTGGATCCTGTGCTGCGGCGTGAGGGGATTTCTGCGGAAGTCTTCGCCAATATTATCAGCCGACTGGAATGGGTGGACGTGGAGGAAAATCGCAAGTTGTTAGGCCATAAAGATGCCTGGCTGGGGGACTTTTTCTTGAATTTGCAGAAGGGTCTCGTTGAAGACGCGATCTCGGGGGGACGCCTGGAGCCTTCAGAAGTGTTTGATTCAAGTCTGCTGGAGGAACTGCCATGAGCCGTCTTTTCCAATCCCTTCAGTTTAAGATTTCCATGTCCCTGTTTCTCGTCGGGGTCATCCTGATTGGCATCAGTGCTCTGCGTCTGAATGTGCGCTCGCAGCAAAGCCGGAAGATGACGATGACAAGCTACGCCTTTGCGGAAGGTTCCAGGCTTTCGGGAATGTCCCAGCATCTGTTGCGCCGCCAGGTGTCCCGGGCCGCAGATTTGGAACTGAGCTATAGCTCCACCAACAAGGATTTGAGGATGGGGGTCATCATCGACGGCCAGGATCTGGTGCGACATGCCACCATGCAGCAGATGCGCGGTCAGCAACTGCAAGAAACGCCACTGGCCAAGGCCGAAGTGCTGCTGGAAGAAGTGCGGGCGACCATGGAAGGAAGGGTGGTGGAACTGCAGCCTGGGAAAAGCCTGATGGCCGTGTTTCCTTTCTGGGAAGGTTTGGAGCAAGGAAAGGGATGTGTCATTCTGGAGTATGATCTGGAGATCCCCCTGGCATCGGCCACAGCGATGGCACTCCACGCGCTTCTGGCTCAGTCCATGGCGCTGATGGGCGGCTGTCTGGCGCTGTGGCTGCTGCTGAAAAAAGTGGTGACAGAGCGGGTGGAAAATCTGGTCTGCCAAGTGCAAGGGATGTCCCTGGAGACTGAGCCGATGCCTGCCATGCAGGGCAAGGATGAACTGGCACAAGTATCCCAGGCAGTGCGCCTGACTCATGAGCGGCTGCGGAGGTCTGAGCAGCGCTTGCGTCAGATCGCAGCGACGATGCGTGACGTATTCTGGCTGGCACCTGTGGAGAAAGGCAGTTCTGCCTTTGTGAATGAGGCATACACGACTGTTTTTTCCCGTGCTATTCCCCGATTGGGGAAATACCGCTGGGACTGGTTGAATGCGATCGTCCCGGAAGACCGCCGCCGCTGCCTGGAAATGCTGCGCACTCTGCGGCAGGGAGGTCCGCGCCAGGAGATCGAGGTCCGGGTGGCGACTCCAGACGGGCACCTGCGCTGGGTGCGCTGCCGTGGATTTGCCGTTCCAGGCCCCAATGAGAAAGAGCCGTGCGCCGTAGCAGGAATCGCAATGGATGTCAGTGAACGGAAAACACTGGAGAGACGACTGCTGGATACAGCTGAAAATGAGCGGCGCAGGATCGGCATGGATCTGCATGATGATCTGTGCCAGCGCCTGGCCGCTGCATTGATGAAAACCGGGGTGCTGCAATCCGCACTGACCCGGGCCGGGGGCAGTCATGGTCCCTTGGCCACGGAGCTCGCCAATGATCTTTCGGAAGCGACGGGCATTGCCCGTGGATTTGCCCGCGGCCTGGCTCCGGTGGGGGTGGAGGCGCTGGGCATCACGGCGGCTTTGTCTGATCTGGGAGATTTCATCACCCATGGTTTTAAAATCCCCTGCCGGGTGGAGTGCTCCGCGACGGACACAGCGCTGACGGGTGAATCGGCCACCCACATTTTCCGGGTGGCGCAGGAACTGGCGACGAATGCGGCCAAGCATGCAAGCGCCACCTGGATCGAGATCAGTTTTGAAATGACTCATCAAGAGGCTCGGCTGCTGATCACGCATGACGGGGTGCCATACAAACCGACCACGGCCAGCGTGGAGGGCATGGGGATGCACTTGGTACGCCAGCGTCTGGATGCCCTGGGGGCATCTCTGCAATTTCATCCTCCTGCTCATGGTGAAGAGCCGGTGAGCTCTGTTGAATGCCTGATTCCACTTTCTACAAACCCTGAAATCCAAACTGCTGAAGTTCTATGAATACCCCGCCCCCCAACCGTATCGCTATTGTGGATGATCACACGCTCATGCGTGAAGGTCTGAAAATGTTTGTGGAAAACCTGGAGGGCTTTGCCTGCGCCTGGACTGCACCCGATGCGCAGGAGGCGCTGAAGCTGCTGGAAAAAGACGTGCCGGACATCCTGGTGGTGGACATCACCCTGCCGGGCCGCAACGGGCTGGAACTGATCAAGGATGTGCGTGTGCTGAATCCCGACCTGCCGGTGCTGGTAGTCTCCATGCATGATGAAACGCTGTACGCACAGCGTGCCCTGAAGGCAGGCGCCAAGGGATACGTCATGAAGGATGCTCCACATGGTGCTTTTGAAAAGGCGCTGAAGCGCATCCTTTCCGGGGGAATTGCGCTGAGTGAGAAGATGTCTGAAACCATTCTCCTGGCGTTCTCTTCTGGAGCCAATCCGGGACCGGATGGGGCCATTCATCATTTGAGTGACCGTGAGTTTGAGGTCTTCCAATTGATTGGTGAAGGGCGAAGCACGGGCCAGATCGCCGAGACATTGCGCATCAGTCCAAAGACGGTGGATGTGCATAAGCTGAAGATCCGTCAAAAGCTGAAACTGACGGAAGGTACCTCATTGACCTCATTTGCGATCCGCTGGGTGGAAATGCGCAAGCTGGGCAAGAAGGCGGAGTGAGGAATGCCAGGATGATGCGGTGCCAGGTGGGCCGGATTGGGGAAGATGGGGATGAATTTCATTTTATCCCCATCTGGGGATTTTCCGGGTAAATGCTTGGGGATGAATGAGTTGTGATGGGGATTTCATGGGGATTCGATTTCCCCATGGGGATTTTGACGGGGGATGGTCATGCACATAGATAAATAATGTTTAACGATATTACATCTAGGCGTTTATTCAAGAGCGGTATGCGGACTTCCGCGTTGGACGGCCAGGGATGCAGTTTCCATTTGGCGAATGGGGAAGGGGGAAGTAGGGTGACTGTGGGTCGGCCGGAGTGGTCGCTCGTCGGAGGGCCGCTTGCGGTGCTCGCGGACGAGAGGAAAGTCCGGACACCAAAAGGCAGCATGCCGCGCGCAAGCGTCGGAGGTTCTGGGGCAACCCAGGGCAATGGAAAGTGTCACAGAAAACAAACCGCCTGCGGGAGTTTCGGCTTCTTCAGGTAAGGGTGAAAAGGCGGGGTAAGAGCCCACCGCTCCGACAGTAATGAAGGAGGCATGACAAACCCCATGCGGTGCAAGACAGAACAGGAGAAAGGCCCGCCTGGCCGCAAGCCTTCGCAAGAAGGTGGATAACTCCGGGTAATAGTCGCATCCTGCGTGAGCAGGAGTCGGTGTCTCGCTTGCGGGAGGCCGTCAGATAAATGACCACGCTGGAGGCCGCGAGGCTGAAGGCACAAAATCCGGCTTATGATGGCCGACCCACTTTTCTTCTCTCTTTGAGGGCTCCGTTTGATCGAGACTGAATAAAGGATAAACCGCAAGGGGTGAGGGATTATAGGCAAGGGGTGGGAGGCGGAGCCGGGGCTGATGGATAGGATAGGGCGATGTTATCTTCTGTCCTCTGCAAGCACTGCGGCACACCTGTACCGAGCCAGCGTGAGGATGGCTTTTGCTGTACTGGCTGTCTGTATGTGCATGATCTGCTGCACCGGCAGGGACTGGATCATTTTTATGATCTGAAGGGGGGGCTATCACTGCCACCGGTTTCCCCGCAGAGCTTGCGGGAACGGGACTACGACTGGCTAGAGGAACTAAGTGGAAATAACGCGAAACTTTCAGCACCACTGACGCCGGCCAGTCGGGCAGAGACGATGGAACTGCGGCTCTCACTCCAGGGGATATCCTGCATCGGCTGCGTGTGGTTGATCGAGAAGGTCTTCACCCGTCAGGCGGGTGGTTTGAGGGTGAATGTGGATGTGGTCCACGGCGATATGACGGTGGTGTATGCCCAGGCGTTGTTTGATCCGGTCGCTTTTGCGAAGGATCTGCAATCGTTTGGTTACCTGGTAGGCCCACCGCAGGAGGGAGAGCAGCGGGGGCAAGACAAGGGACTGGAACGGCGGATGGGTGTGTGCGGCGCGTTCGCCATGAATGCGATGGCTTTTTCCCTGCCAGCTTATTTTGGGATGCCTGCGGAATTCGCTTTTGCCTCCTGGTTTGACATGATCGCTGCAGTTTCGGCAACACTGGCCATGCTGGTGGGAGGAAGCTACTTCATTGGCAAAGCCTGGCAGAGCCTGCGTGTAGGAATGCTGCACATTGATGCGCCGATCGCGCTGGGGATCATTGCTGCGTATGCGGGATCCATGGGCGGATGGATCGCCGGGGTGGAGGGACTGAAGTATTTTGATTTTGTGGCGATCTTTATTTTTCTGATGCTGGCCGGGCGATGGGCACAGCAGGCAGCGGTGGAGAGGAATCGCAGGAAACTGATGCGGGACACCTCGGTGCCTGAGTGTGTGAAGGTGCTGGGTGAAGAGCAAATGAAGCCGCTGAGCGTGCTGAAGGCCGGGGTGAAGTTTACCATCAAGGCCGGGCAATCCATCCCGGTGGCTTGCAGGCTGCTGAGTGATCACGCTTTTGTAAGCCTGGAATGGATCAATGGGGAAAGTGATGCGCAGCAGCGGAGTGAGGGGCAGATGCTGCCGTCCGGTGCGTTGAACATCGGGACGCGGTCCGTGGAGGCGGAGGCGTTGGAAGGATGGCAGGAGAGTACGCTGCGGAAATTGCTGGAGGCCAGACGCCCTGGTGAATACCGGGACTTAAAACTGGAGCGTCTGCTGCGGGTTTATTTGATGGTGGTCGTGGGGGTGGGAATAGGCGGCGCTGGCTGGTGGCTGATGAATGGGGCTGGGGTGGCTGCGGCACTGCAGGTGATGATTTCCATTTTTGTGGTGTCCTGTCCCTGCGCACTGGGAGTAGCCGTGCCACTGGCGGAGGAACTGGCGGCTTCACGGGCGGAACGGCTGGGTGTTTTTGTGCGCAACCTGGGACTGTGGAAGCGGCTGATGCGGGTGCGACGCGTGGTTTTTGACAAAACGGGGACGCTGACCCTGGAGAATCCGGTGCTGGAAAATCCCCAAGCATTGAAGGCTCTGGACGGGGCGGCCTTGCTAGCTCTGCGGACCCTGGTAACGGGGAATCTGCATCCGGTGAGCCGGAGTTTGTTTGATGCCGTGGGGCCTGGCACGGCGGCTACTGAGGCGGAAGTGACCGAGGTCATCGGCCAGGGGCTGCAATGGAGGGACGGGGAAGGGGTGGTGTGGGCGCTGGGAAAAGGGGCTGGAAGCGATGCGCTGTTCACGCGCAATGGGCATGCGGTGGCTGGATTTTTATTTCGGGATGAATTGCGTGGGGAATCGGTGGAAGAAGTGAGGGCTCTTGGACTGCGTGGGCTGCGGGTGCACATCCTGAGTGGGGACCGGGAGGCCAAGGTGGCTCACATCGCGACGCAATTGGGACTGAAACCGGAGCGGTGGATATCGGGCATGACACCGGAGGAAAAGGCTGCCTGGGTGGCGGAGCAGGATGAGGATGATACGCTGTATATTGGTGATGGGGCCAATGACAGCCTGGCCTTTGATGCGGCGCTGTGTGCGGGCAGCCCGGTGACAGGACGCAGCTTTTTGGAGCAAAAGGCGGACTTCTTTTTCCTGGGACAGAGCCTGCGTTTTGTGAGCGGTCTGCTGGATACAGCACGGCTGCACCGCAGGGCAACGAGACGGGTGTTTGCGTTCTCGGTGGTCTATAACATCGCCACGGTGGTAGCCGGACTGATGGGGCATCTGAGCCCACTGGCAGCGGCGATTTTGATGCCGCTGAGCTCCGTGGCTACGCTGAGCATCGTGGCGGGTACTTTTGCTGCACAGAGGCAGAATGAAGCGCGTGTGATCCTGAAGACCAGGCCCCGTGCGCAATTGAAGCGGCCTGCTTTGGCCTGAGTGAGACAAGGGGCGCTCAGAACAAAGCAAACGCTGAGGGGCAAACAGGTGTCTAAACCTGTACCATTCATCCATAACTATTATGAAAGCTTACTCCAACATCATCGCGGCGATTGATTTTACCCCTTCGTGCAGAAATGCATTGCGTGAGGCGGTGCGCATCGCGGCTGCCAATGAGGCGACTATGACTGCGGTGCATGTCATGGATGAGTTTTTGGCGCATGAGTTGAAGCGGGCGCTTTCAACGGATCTGGCGACGGTGAGGGCGGACTTTCAAAAGCGCTTGAAGACGTTTGTGGAGGAATCTGACCTGGGGACTGCGCATGTGGAAATCGAGGTCAGGATCGGGCATCCTTTTTTGGAGTTGTCTGAGGCATGCCGTGTCCATGCGGCGGATCTTTTGATCATGGGGGCCAAGGGTTCACGGAATGATCCGGGGCGGGTGGGGGTGATTGCGGCGAAGTGTGTGCGCAAAGCGCCGGTGGATGTGATGCTGGTGCGTGAAGATGCGGTGGGTCCATTCAAGCATCTGGTGACGTGTGTGGACTTTTCTGAAAACTCGATCAAGGCGGTGCAGTGCGCACTGAAACTGGCGCAGCAGGACGGTGCCTCCCTGGATTGCTTGCATGTTTATCAATCAGCACTGGCGATGTCATTGGACTATGGGGGGCTGGTGGCACCGATGCCCCTGGGGACAGATGCGCAGGCGATGGGTATCTGGCAGGAAGATTTGGTAAATTTCATGGAGCCCCTGAAGAAAGAATTTCCAGGGGTGACGGTGAATTCACTGGTGCTGGAGCGGGTCAATATCCGAGAGGCGATCTTGGATCATGTGAAGGAAACGCATGCGGACATGGTGGTGCTGGGCACGCGGGGTAAAACAGGTCTTCGCGAGTTGCTGATCGGTACGACGGCGGAGAAGATCGTGGCGAATGCGCCGTGCTCTATCCTGGCGGTGAAGCCGGAAGGTTTTGGCAAAGATGCAGCCTAATTAATTTATGAGTACCCCCGCCGTGCCCGCAGCGCTTCCTGCATCGAGTTTTAGAACCGGATGTGTCTGCACGGGCAAGGGGACGTGCGGGGGCAAGGGGGGCTGCCTTGACAGACATGACCATGGCAAGGAACATGAGGACCACTCCGACATGATTCCGATTACCGATCCTGCCCTGCTCCAAAGTCTGATGGACCATGCCGGGATGCTGGTGCTGGGACTGGATACGAAGGGACGGATCCAGTGGATGAGCCGTGGCCTGGAGCAACTGACGGGGTATAACAGCGAGGAGATGACTGGCAAGGACTGGGTGGAAAATCTGATCCCGCAGGACCATCGGGCGGCAGCGGCGCTGCTGTGCCGGGGCAGTGCGGGGACGGATCGCAGCCGCAGTCATGTGAAGCCGCTGCTACAGCATGATGGCGGGCAGCGGCATGTGGAGTGGTTTCATTCTGACATTAAGGATGACGAGGGAAGGGTGACTGGCATCCTGTGCATGGGCCGCGATGTGACGGAACTGCAACTGACGCGTGAGGCGCTGGTGTCCTCTGAAAAACGCAGCAGCGCGGTGCTGGAGACGGCGGTGAACGCGATCATCACCATCAATGAGGAGAAAGTGATCGAGACGGTGAATAGCGCGACTGAACGCATCTTTGGTTATTCCCGGGACGAAATGGTGGGGCGGAACATCCAGATGCTGATGCCGCAGCCGTATCGTGACAAGCATGACAGCTACGTGCAGAACTATCTGAATACGGGGGTGAAGAAGATCATCGGCATCGGGCGTGAGGTGGTGGGGCAGCGGAAAGACGGGACAGTTTTCCCCATGGACCTGTCTGTGGGTGAAGCCCGGCTGCCTGAGGGAAGGCGGGTCTTTACGGGAATCATCCGTGACCTGACTGACCGCAAGATACTGGAAGAAAAGATTTTGCAGATCAGCGAGGAAGAGCAGCACCGCATCGGCCAGGACATCCATGATGACCTGTGCCAGCAATTGGCGGCCATCGGCTGTCTGGCCAAAGTGGCGCACCAACAATTGCAAAAGAGCGGGAATGCGGAAGCGGCAAATCTGCACGAGATCGTCCAATTGGTGACACAGGCGAATGTGCGTGCGCGTGAGATGTCCCGCGGCCTGATGCCGGTGGTGCTGGATGCCGCAGGGCTGATGGCGGCGCTGGCAGAGCTGACGCAGGGCACGGAGCGCATCTTCCGCGTGAGCTGCCCCTTCCGCTGCGAGCGGCCGGTGGAGGTGCCGGACAATACGATGGCCACGCAGCTCTTCCGCATTGCGCAGGAGGCGGTGGCGAATGCGATCAAGCACAGCCATGCGGAGCGGATCGAGATTACGCTGGCGGAGGAGGAGGGGCATCTGCTGCTTTGCATCCGAGATAATGGGGTGGGCATTCCTGACAATGTGCCTGGGCATAGCACCGGCATGGGGCTGCTGACGATGACTCATCGTGCGCGGATGATGGGCGGTATGCTGACGGTGCAGCATGATGATTTTGGCGGCACGGTGGTACGCTGTACCGTGCCTGTCTCATCTGCATCTAAACAACCCGTGACCCGCAAAAAACTGTGAAACGTCTGCTGTTGATTGATGACCATCCCATCATGCGCCACGGCCTGGCGCAGTTGATCCGTGCAGAAGAAGGACTGGATGTGTGCGGGGAGGCTGGCAATGCCCGCGATGGCCTGGTGGCGGTGGGAGCTTTAAAGCCAGACTTGGTGGTGATCGATCTGACCTTGCCAGATAAGAACGGACTGGAACTGCTGAAGGACATCCAGGCGATGCATCCGGGCACGCTGTGTCTGGTGCTCTCCATGCATGATGAGGCGATGTATGGTGAACGGGCGCTGCGTGCTGGCGCACGGGGATACATCATGAAAGAGGCGGCGGCGGACCACCTCATCACAGCGGCGCGCAAGGTCCTGTCTGGCGGCATTTATGTGAGTGAAGGCATGGCCAGCCGGATGATGGAGCAGGTGATCGGCAACCGGACAAAAACGGCAAGCCTGGAGGCACTGACGGATCGTGAGCTGGAGGTGCTGGAGATGATCGGACGTGGCGTGGCCACAAAGGTCATCGCGGAGAAGCTGTGCATCAGTGCGCGGACGGTGGAGGCGCATCGGGCGCACATTAAGGACAAGCTGGCCATCACAGACGGGGCGGCGCTGGTGTGCTATGCCGTCCAGTGGGTGGAAAGCCGGGCGAAGGTGTGAGTGGCTACTGGTTTCCATTACACCACAATTGCGGTGTTCCATCATGCGCGGGACCGTAGCCGACCCCAATAGAGGCGGGGCGATGCGCAGCCTAGCATCAAGGCGTCACCTTAACCCACCCCGCCCTATGCAAACTCAAACTTCCCAGGCCAACGGACGCCAACGTTTCATTGAAACTCTATCGGAGAGCGATCTTTTTCAGCAGTATCAGCGCGCCTTCCATACTCTCACGGATCTGCCCCTGACATTGCGTGCACAGGGGGACATGGAACACATTGAAACGCTGGTAACGAACAAATCCGTTTCCGGTGTGGTGGAGACTTTGGTGCCGGTGCGCGTGGGGAAAAATCCGGTGGCCCTTTTACAAACGGGCGGTGTCCGCCTGGAGCCAGCGAATGCGCAGACCTTTGCCCCCCTGGCCAGTGCGCTGCTGGAAGACGACCGGAGTGCGGATGAAGTGAGATCCGCCCGTGTGCACTTTCACCAAGTGCCCGTGATGGAACCTGTACGGTATGAGGCGGCCCTGGCGTTGCTGCGCTCCTTTGCCCTGCAACTCGGGGAAAGTGCGCACCGGCTTCTCTTTGCCCATGCCACGCATGAACCCGAGGCAGTGCGCAATGCGAAGATCTTTATTCATGCCCATCTGGCAGAGCAAATGACCCTGGAAGCCGTGGCGAAAGCGGTGAACGTGAGTCCTTTCCACTTCTGCAAAATCTTCAAGCGGGCCACGGGTCTGACCTTCACTGATTTCGTCAACCGGGCACGGGTGGAGAAGGCCAAGCGCATGCTAATGAAACCCGCTGCCCGCATCACTGAAGTGGCTTATGACGTCGGCTTCCAGAGCCTGTCCCATTTCAATCGCAGCTTCCGCCGTATCGCCAGCGAATCCCCGACTGAGTATCGCGGACGGATGAAGGATGGCCACTCGCCCACCATGGTTGCGGCGTGATCTCCTGGGTGCCTTGAAATAGCCATTAAAAACCCCGCGTCTCAGGAGAGAACGCGGGGTTTTTGCGTCATCCAGTAAAGGATCACGAATTAGAAAATTACAGAGAACCTTTGAGTGCGCTGGAAGCCACGAAACGGACGTTTTTGGACGCCTTGATTTTCATGGATTCGCCGGTCTTTGGGTTGCGGCCAGTGCGGGCAGCGCGCTTGGCGACTTTGAAAGTGCCGAAGCCGATGAGTTGCACGTTGCCTTCTTTTTTGATGCCTTTGGCCAGAGCGACGAGGACGGCGTCCAGAGCGTCAGCGGCAGCGCGCTTAGAGGTTTCAGGACCGAGATTCTTCTGCACGAGTTCCAGGAGTTCAGCTTTGTTCATGTTGATGCTGGTGTTGGTTATGGTTCGAGTTGAGGCTATCCACGCTTGGTGATAAGCGGAATTGTGCGCGATTAAGACTCCAAGCGTTCGTTTACGTCAAACATAAAAATCGCGGCAACCCCTGTATTCATGCGGATTCATGAGCCATCACCCACTAAATCAATTCTTCATTCCTGAAACTCAACCGACCGTGCATTCTTCCGCATTCATTGCTCCTGGAGCCGTGGTTATCGGGGCAGTGGAGCTGGGTCGTGAATCGAGTGTTTGGTATACAAGCGTGCTGCGGGGTGACATCAATCGCATCGTGGTCGGTGCCCAAAGTAACGTGCAGGATGGCAGTGTGCTGCATGTCAGTGATGACCATGCTTGCGTTCTGGGTGAACGGGTTACGGTGGGGCATCGGGCGATTGTCCATGCTTGCACAGTGGGGGATGAAGTCCTCATCGGCATGGGAGCCATCATCTTGGACGGAGCCGTCATCGGGACTCGCAGCATCATCGCCGCAGGGGCGCTGGTGACGAAAGGGAAGGTGATCCCGGAGGGTTCGCTGGTTGTCGGTTCACCCGCCCGTGTGGTGAGAGCTTTGACAGAAGAGGAGCA
The DNA here is from genome assembly GCF_004364345.1 of Prosthecobacter fusiformis. Taxonomy (NCBI): domain Bacteria; kingdom Pseudomonadati; phylum Verrucomicrobiota; class Verrucomicrobiia; order Verrucomicrobiales; family Verrucomicrobiaceae; genus Prosthecobacter; species Prosthecobacter fusiformis. The sequence goes on from NZ_SOCA01000003.1 coordinate 808,547, forward strand.
GGCGGCCAATGGGCGGCTGGCGATGAAATATGTGGAAGTTTCTCGCCGCTATCTGAAGGCGGGGATGGCTGAGTGATCCAGGGCAGGGGAGTGGGAGTATGGAAATTCGAATTTAAAGGATTGAGTTGGCTATTTAATTTGGTATTGTTGATTGTCTGATCTGCTGAGTTAATCCTCGCTCCCCGATTTCCATGGCTGCTGAACTCGCTAAAAACCGTCCTGCTCGTGCCCGTGTGCAGGAGAAAGAGAGCCCTTGGAACGATGCAGTCGGCATTGCGATGCTGGTGCTGGCCGCGATGTATCTGCTGGCGCTCGTTTCCTATGACCCGCGCGATCTTCCCGCCTGGAGTCACCTGAGCCCGACCGACCAGCCAAGTGTGGTGACGCATAATTTTATCGGGCGCATGGGGGCCTTGCTGGCGGGCTATTCCCTTTTCCTGGCGGGTATGGCGACGTATCTGGTGCCTTTTAGCGTGACCTGGTTTGGCGTATGCAAACTGGCTTCCAATGTGAAAGTGACGGGTCGTTCATGGTTAGGCGTGGCCTTGATGGTCATCACCACAGCGGCCATTTTTGAGGTGCAGGATGTCCTGAACCAGCGTGACGATATCACTCCTCTCGGTGGTGGGGGCGGGCTGGGGTATGTGATCGGCGGCAGCATCCTGGCGAATCTTTTGGGCAAAGTGGGGTCCACTGTTTTTCTGGCAGGTATTTATGCGGTGGGCTTTTTCCTGGCCAGCGGCATCCATCCCTTGCAGGCCTTGCAGGCCATTCGGCAGGAGATCACTCAAGCCTGGGAGACCTATCAGATCCGCCGTGAAATCGCTGCTCGCGAGACCGAATTCGACGGAAATCCGACGGCTGTTTCGGCACCGACACGTCGGCGTAAAACGAGCTCTTCGGAGATCAAGGCGGAGACAACTCCTCCAGGTCCGCTGGTCACCCCAGAGCTGGGCCTCACCTTTGAACCTGCGAAGCCGAAGATCATTGATTCCTCGGCTTCGCGCAGTCATTCCGATACTCCAGACAAGCCGCGGCTTTCTGAGGTGTGGGAGAAAAAGCGCGCTCAGAAGCTGGAGCAGGCACCTCACGGTACGCTGGGCAATCTGGCAGTGCGTTTTAAAGATTATAAACTCCCGGAATTGGACCTGCTCTCCTGGCCCGATGAGTCATTGCATAAGCCAACGGATACGCGCGAGCTCCTGGCCGTGCAGGACACAATCATCAAGGCGCTAGCCAGCTTCAATGTGAAGGTGGAGGCTGGTGACATCACACGCGGGCCAGCCATCACGCGGTATGAGGTGCGGCCTGTGGACGGGTTGCGGGTGGCCCGTATCGCGGCCCTGGATGATGACATCGCCCGCGCCACGTGTGCGGAGCGCATCAACATTCTCGCACCCATCCCAGGTAAAGACACGGTGGGGATCGAGCTGGCGAACCGGGACAAGGTGATCGTGCCGATCCGTGAGCTGCTGGAAGATGAAGTTTTCTCCAATGGCAAGGCCAAGCTGCCCATCGCACTGGGCAAGGATGTGTATGGCAAGACGATCATCGGCGATCTGGCCGCGATGCCTCACCTGCTCGTGGCTGGTGCGACGGGTTCAGGGAAATCTGTTTGCATCAATGGCATCATTACCAGCCTCCTGTGCCGATTCGCCCCTGATGAACTGCGTTTCATCATGATCGACCCAAAGGTGGTGGAAATGCAGAACTATGCGGAACTGCCGCATCTGGCCGTGCCAGTGGTGACGGATCCAAAAAAAGCGCTGCTGGCTCTGCGCTGGGTGGTCCGGGAAATGGAAAGCCGCTACCAGATGTTCGCCCAGGAAGCCTGCCGTAACTTCGAAACCTTCAACAACCGCAACCGCAAGCGCGCGGCCGCTAATGAAGCCAAAAAGGCTGCCGCCGCTGCTGAGGCCGCCGCCAATCCCGTGCCTGAAGCATCCGCGAAACCAGCCCGTGCTGCCGTCACCTCGGCTGGCAAGGATGATGTACGCGTCTCCAGCGCCTTTGCCCGGGCGGCTGCTGCGGCTGACCATTTAGTGGACGGTACAACGGCACCCTGGGATGATCCGGAAGTGGCGAAGGAACTGGAGTCTGAAACGCTGCCAGTTGAGCTGCCAGTGGATCACAATGGAGATTGGGTGGGCGATTCCCAGCCGCCCCGTCCCAAAGCCCGCAGCCAGGAGTTCATCATCCCGGATACACTGCCTTACATTGTCGTCATCATTGATGAGCTGGCGGACCTGATGCAGACCGCCCCTGCGGATATCGAGGTGGCCATTGCCCGCATCACCCAGATGGCCCGCGCAGCCGGCATCCACCTCATTGTCGCCACGCAGACGCCCCGTGCGGATGTCATCACCGGGGTGATCAAGGCCAACATCCCGACCCGCATTGCCTTCCAGGTCTCCAGTGCTCTGGATAGCCGCGTGATCTTGGACCGTAAAGGGGCGGAAAATCTGGTGGGCAAAGGGGACATGCTTTATGTGCCGCCAGGTGGTGCACAGCCCATCCGCAGCCAGGGCGCCCTGGTCACGGATGATGAAATCCATGCTGTGGTGGAACGCTGCGTCGCACAGGGAAAACCCATCTTTGATGTGAAGGTGGATGATGAAACCGGAGAGATGGGTGATGACGAGGATGAGGATGGAAGCGGCGTCAGCAGTGAGGAGGAAGATACCCTGGAGAAGTGCCTGGAAGTCATCCGCCAGGAGAAAAAAGCATCCACGAGTTTGTTCCAGCGCCGTTTGAAATTGGGCTATGGCCGCGCTGCCCGCATGATGGATATTTTGGAAGACCGGGGCATCATCGGCCCAGGTGAAGGCGCCAAACCTCGCGAAATCCTGGTGGACATGGACATGATCTGAGGAGCGGTGACGTTCCGATAGAGCAAATTGCCAGACGACGATTCCAGCGTCAGGTTTACGAACAAAGTTGGCGACAATGCAGAAGTTGCGCCATACTGCGCGTCCTGATCACCTGTCATGACTGAACCTGAAGCGACTCCTGAAACATCAACCCCGAAACCCGCTGGGATGGTGGACCTCTCTGACCTACGCATGATGCCCGCCTGGGTCGCTGGCATGAGTGCCCCTGGCAATCTGAGCAAATACGAGGAACGCGAAGACCGCGGACCCCGCCGTGAAGGAGGCCCAGACCGCCGTGGCGGTGGTGGTGGTGGTGAACGCCGTGGGGGACCGCCCCCGCGTCGTGATGGCGGCGGTGGATTTGGCGGCGGCCCTGGAGCCGCTGGTGGTCAGAGCCGTGACCGTGGTGAATTTCGCCCGCGTCGTGACGGCCCTCCAGGCCAGGGCGGTGGCCCTCGCCGCGATGACCGTGGTGGCCCGCGCCGTTTTGGTGACCGTGACCGTGGTCCAGAGCGCCCGCAACGTGAGTGGGTGGAAATCCCCAAGGACATCAAAGTCCTCATTGAGCCGGAAGACAAATCTGCTGAGGCACTGGCCAATCACATCCGCAGCAGCGGTCACGCTTTCAGCATGTTTGATGCCGCACGTCTGGTGCTGGCTGAAGGGGACCGTTTTCATGCACGTTTTAGCTGTGCTCCCGAACGCCCTACAGGTCTGTTCGTAACAGCAGGCGATGGAGGTCTGTTTTTGAACCGTGAAGAGGCCCTTAGCCATGTGCTTCGCAGCGCTGCCATTGAGGCCTATTACAAGGTGGAAGAGATCGAGATGGAAGAGCCGAAGGGTGATTTCAAGACCATCGGCGTCTGCGGCATGACCGGGGAATTGCTGGGGCCACCAAGCCATCACAGCTTCCAGTCATCGCTGCTGCGCATGCATCGCGAGCGCTTTGCCAACATGCCACTGGAAGAATACAAGCGCCGCGTCCGCAACGAGGCGAACCCTGAGCTAGTGGCCCAGTGGAAGGAAAAACAGAAAAAAGGCCAGCGCTGGGTTTATATCAAAGATCAGGCTGAAGGTGCCGAGCCAGTCGTATTCAGCAGCCGTGCTGAAATGGAGGCGCATTTCCGCCGCACTCACAGTGAAGATGCCGTCATCGAAGGTCGTGAAGTCGTGGTCCCTGGCAGCCAGGACAAGGCCAAGATCACCCACATCCTGGGCATCATGCTGCGCAATGCCGCTGAAGGTGCCCGCAAGCATCTTTTCGAAATGTCCCAGAAACTGGGTGGCGGATTTGAGCGCCGTGGTTTGAAGCTTTTCAAGCGCCGCGCTGGCAAGCTCTTCGTCTGCCGCGTCAAGCCGCGTGCCATTGATCCAGGTGTGGTCTTTTCCGAGCGCGTGGCAAAGATTGTCGAAGTCCTTAAAACGGCTCCAGGCATGCCGCTGGCTAAACTGGTGGAGGCCATCGTGCCGAGTGCCGAACCGGTGGCTGAAGGTGAGGCCAAACCGCAGCTCACGGATGATCAGATCTCGGTTCTCAAGGACCTGCGCTGGCTCACGAATGAAGGTTACGTCATTGAATACAGTGACGGCATGGTCTTCCTCGGTGTTCAGGGTGAGCCCCAGGCTGCATCAACGAAAGAAAAAGCAGCACCCAAATCTGCTGAAGGCGAGTCCAAAGAAGACAGTCAGGCAGGCGCGGCGGAGGCTGCAACGGCCACGGATGAAGCTCCTTCTGAAGTAGCCTCAGAAGAAGCACCGGTTTCCGAGGAAGTTTCGCACATCGGTTCACTCGAAGGCGTCAGTCTGGAAGCTCAGGAAGAGCTGAATGAGTCCTCCCCAGGTCCGTCCTCGGATGATTTGGAGGCTGAGTCTGGTGAGCCTGAACTGAATGTCATCGAAGGCGAAGAAGGCCCGGAAGCGGTTGAAGCTGACGCTGAACTGAACAAGACGGCTGCTCCAGTGATTGAGCCTGAAGAAGAGACTCTTGAAGAAGAGCCGATGGCTCCTGAAATGCCCACAACGATCATTGATCCAGAGGCTGAGAAGAAAGCGGAATAACCATTGATCACATCTTGGGCCGGAGTGCGGGCAATGCCTGTGCTCCGGCCTTTTTGTTTTGATGGACGTTGGTTATCGCGATCGCGAAGTGAGGCATGAACCTCAGGCTGAAATGCGCCCATCCCGCAGGCCAGCATTTTGGCTTCGCCCTCTTTCTGGAAATGCTTTTTGGATTTGCTAGAGCAAGGGAAGCCAGCTTCCAATGGTGGGTTTCTCTTTTGGAATTGGATAAAAAAAAGAGCCTGTCCTTGCGGACAGGCTCTTGTAAGAGGAGGGCTAAAACGAGGTTAAACTCGTGTTACAGTTTTGGTTAGTCTTCCCAGCGACGGCCTTTGAAACCGCTGCCTGGGCCGCCGTTAGGCTTGCCGCCGAATGATTTGCCGCCACCGCCGCCGTAAGGCTTGCGGAAACCGCCTGGCTTTGCACCACCACCGCCGAAGCCGCCTGGCTTGCTACCAAAACCGCGAGGACCAAAGGTGCTGCGTTGCCCCTGGCCACCATCCTGGCGGTCAGCCAGATTGATGCGGATGTCACGGCCACGATAGTTGGTGCCGGTGACGGTGGTCATGACGGTTTCCACGTGGTCTTCCGGGACTTCCACATAGGCACATTTTTCGAAGATCTCGATCGTGCCGAGGGTGCCGCTGGGGATTTTGGCGGTGTTGTAAATCATGCCGGCGATATCGCCTGGGCGGGCATTGTCCATACCGCCGATGTTGACGAAAAGACGGACCATGCCGGAGCGCGGGCCTTTTTGCACAAAGGAGCGGGAGCGCATCGGTGCAGGGCCGAAGTCATCACGGGCTTCCGGCTGCTGAGGAGCGGCATCCGGGCGGCGTGGGCCTTCGTCGCGTGGTTCTTCATAAGCACGGGGAGCAGGGGCTGCGGCCTGTGGCTGTGAAGGGGCGTTGTCAGCCGGACGGGGGACCGGGGCGAAATCGCCTGCGGCAGCAGTGCGGCCGGAGACGGCAGACTGCGTGCTGGGGACGAATTCACGCTGTGCCTGCTGAGGGCGCTGATTGGCGCGGTCTTCGATGATCTGCTCACCCTCACGGGAGAATTCTTTCATCCAGAGGTCAAGCACGGCGCTGGTGACGTCCGTGGAGTTAAATCCGGCGTCCAACAGGCGCTGCACGGTGTGCTCATGCTTGGCGTAGGTGCCGGCTTCCAGAGTGGCTTTGAGTTTTTCAAAAGTCTGGTCCACGCGAGTGGCTTCCAATTCTTCTTGGGAAGGCACTTTGGCGCGGGTGACCTTGGCATTCGTGAAGCGCTGGATGCGCTGCATGAGGTAGATTTCACGTCCAGCGACGAGGCTGACAGCGGTGCCTTTGCGCCCGGCACGACCTGTGCGGCCGATGCGGTGCACGTAGTCTTCCGTGTCATACGGAAGCTCAAAGTTCACGATGAGGTCAATGTCGTTGACGTCAAGACCACGGGCGGCCACGTCAGTGGCGACGAGGACTTCCACATTGCCACTGCGGAAGTTACGCATGACACGCTCACGCATGACCTGGTTAAGGTCACCATGGAGGCGGTCAGCGGCGTAGCCACGTGCGGTGAGGGCATCCACCGTGTCATCCACCGCTTTCTTCGTGTTGGCGAAGACAATGGTGAGGCGGGGGGCATCCATGTCCAGGACACGGCAAAGGACTTCCGTCTTGCTGCGGCCCTGCACTTCATAGTAGCGCTGCTCGATGGTCGGCACCGTCATCGCTTTTTGTTCGATGGTGATGGTGGCCGGGTTGTTTGTGTACCGGTCGATCAGGCGGCGGATGCGCGGATCAAAGGTGGCGGAGAAGAAAATCGTCTGGCGCTCTTTCGGCACGGCCTGCATGAGGCGCTCGATTTCATCGGCAAAGCCCATGTCCAGCATTTCATCAGCTTCATCGAAGACGAGGGTCTTCAGATTATCGAGGCGGAGAGTGCCACGATCCACGAAATCCAGGATACGGCCGGGGGTGCCCACGACGATCTGGGAGCCCATCTGCAGGGCGCGGATCTGGCGGTCATAGGAAGAGCCGCCGTAGATCGGCGTAGCCCGCACGCCTTCTTTGAAGGAAGCGACTTTGTGAATTTCTGCACAGACCTGCATGGCCAGCTCACGGGTGGGGCACATGATAAGCACCTGCGTATCACGGCTGGTAGCATCGATGCGGTCCACGGCCGGAAGGCCGAAGGCGAGAGTCTTGCCGGAGCCGGTCTGGCTCTGGCCGACCACGTCACGGCCGGTGAGGGCCACGGGGATGGCCTGGGCCTGAATAGGTGACGGTTGTTCGAAGCCCTGGGCCTCGATAGCTTTCATTAACTCGGGCGAAAGGCCGAGATCTGCGAATGTCTTTTCCATGTGTGTTACGTACCGGCAGGTAGGCTTCCGTGAGCGGGCAACCTGTCGCAGTAAGGGCGTCTCGTGAGAGGAGACGGGATCACCACCAGATCTGGCGGGCTACATGTCAAACTTCGGCCCCAAGTGGGGAAGCGGTAAAAAACCGGTGCGAAGGATTCCATAAGCTACAGAAATAGCAAGTGATGTTTGTTAGCGGCGGTGGTCGGCTGTTTTTAGAAGATCGGAGGGATTGATTGGGGGGCTAAGTTGGAGGTCTGAAGGGGGCGCGGTCTTGGGCCGGCATGGAGGAACTCTGTCGTAGCTCGATTTTCCAAAATCGAGGTGCATCGATAGCAAAGGCGGCTTGGAGAGCGGATACGATGTCTTTCGTGGATGCGATCCATTTCGATTTTGGAAAATCGAGGTACGTTCCGGCGGTCTCAATCAAGAAGCCTGGATATCTGCGCCAAAGAGAGGACAGACGTACTTATTCTTAGTGGGGCGCGAATGAAGGGCCGCACTGTCGTAGCTCGATTTTCCAAAATCGAGGTGCATCGATAGCAATGGCGGGTTGGAGAGCGGATACGATGTCTTTCGTGGATGTGACCCATCTCGATTTTGGAAAATCGAGCTACGTTCCGGCGGTCTCCAACTCAAAATACATTGGCAGAGATGACCTTGATATTGTAGTTCCAGAATCCAATTGAATTGGTTATGCCCAAGCAGTCTCTATCACGGCCGGTAGCAATTCCGGCCAGTCCTGTCTTCACAGAATTTGAGGGAGAGGATTTCTGGCAGGTGCCTGGGTATCATCGGAACCTGCCTCATTGGCGGCTGGCAGGAGCCATCTATTTCGTAACCTTCCGTCTGGCGGATTCCATACCGGCTTCCGTGGTCATGCGCTGGCAGCAGGAGGAGGCTGTCTGGCTGCAATCTCAGGGCATCCATCAAGACTGGAGGCATCAGGACAAAGAGCGTTTTGTGATGGCGTTGCGCCAGATTCCGCTGTCAGAACGGCAGGGATTTGAGCGGAAGCAGACCCGCAAGTTCTTTGTTGAGCTGGATCAGTGTCACGGCCTTTGTGTGCTCAAGGAGGCACGGGCTGCGCAATCTGTGGCCGACGCACTTCACTTCTTTCATGGGCAGAGGCTGTGGCTGGGGGATTTTGTCATCATGCCCAACCATGTGCATGTCATGGTGCAGATGTTTGAAGGATGTCCTTTGGAAGAATGGCTGTACTCGGTCAAACGATTCAGCGCCCGGCAATTGCTGAAAGAGCAGTTTTTGAAAACAAGCCCGGTCACGCGCGCGGGCCATCTGTGGCAAACGGAATCTTTTGACCGCATCATCCGGAACCGGGATGAGTTGAACCGGACTCGCGATTACATTCAGAAAAATCCCGCCAAGCTGAAACCGGGGAGCTTTATGCATCACAAGGCGGCTTGGCTGGATGAGGTTCAAGAGCAAGAGTTATGAGGCTTTTCAATTCGACAAGCGTGGTCATTACAGTCTAATCCATGGACCATGACCAACCGCCGTCATTTTCTCCAAACATCCATCACTGCTGTCTTTGCCTCACGCCTTGGCCTGAGTGCGCAGGAGGCAGAAAAGATCAACGTCCGCCAGATCACCCAGGGGCCGAAGTATCATTGGTTCGCCTATTATGATAAGGACCAGTTCAGCCCGGATAACCGTTACGTGCTGGGGAATGAAGTGGATTTTGAGCACCGGTCACCCACAGCGGATGACGTGATCAAAGTCGGCATGGTGGACCTCCAGGATGGCGACAAATGGACGGAGCTTGGCGAATCCCACGCCTGGAACTGGCAGCAGGGTTGCATGCTCCAGTGGGTGCCAGGGACCGAGAGCACGGTGATGTGGAATGACCGCCAGGGTGACAAATTTGTCTGCCATCTCATGGATGTGAAGACCAAGGAGAAGCGCACCCTGCCTAACCCCGTGTATAACCTGAGCCCGGACGGCAAGTGGGGCATCGCCCCGGATTTCCGTCGGCTCAATGACACCCGTCCTGGTTATGGTTATGCCGGGGTTCCTGACCCTAACAAAGAAGTGCTAATCCCTGAGGATGCCGGCATCTGGAAGATCAACATGGAGACCGGTGAGCAGAAGCTGATCATCACCTTTGCCCAGGCTGCGGCCATTCCCTATGAGGGCGGATTCAGCCCGAATGCGAAGCATTGGTTTAACCATCTGTTATTCTCCCCCGATGGCAGCCGCTTCATTTTCCTCCACCGCTGGAAAGGGGATGGGGACAAATCTTTTAATACACGCCTTTTCACTGCCAAGGCTGACGGCACGGACCTGTATGTGCTGGATCCTCTGGGCAGGACCTCCCACTTCGTCTGGCGTGATCCGCAGCATGTTTTCGCCTGGGCCTTTCATCCCAGCCATGGCGACCGCTTCTATCTGTATAAGGATAAGACCAGCGAGGTAGAGGTAGTGGGCAAAGACAAAATGCCCCGCAATGGGCACAACACCTATGTGCCGCATACCAACAATGAGTGGGTGCTGAACGACTGCTATCCCGACAAGGAGCGCATGCAGACGCCCTACCTGTATCACATCCCGACGGACCGCCGGGTGAACCTGGGGCATTTTTATAGCCCTGCCTTTTATACAGGCGAGTGGCGCTGTGATACCCACCCCCGCAGCAGTCGGGATGGGCGGCTGGTCTGCATCGATTCACCCCACAGCAAAGGCCGCCAGATGTACCTGATCGAGATCCACGACATCGTCGGTACCTAAGCCGGGCTTGCCATTTGGGGCGGGACAGTTAGTATCCGCCTTCCCAACTGACTGATTTCCCCCAATCAGGTGGCTCTGCATCTCCCGGCATGCAGTGCCAGTATCCCCCCCCTTTATATACATGATCTTCACGCCTTCCCCCGGGCGCGATGGGCTGAGGCTCGTCGCCATACGTTTTTATTTCATCACGCTGCTGGCTATGCTGGTCCAGGTGCCGGCTGCATTTGGCCAAACTGCGGTTTGGAATGGAGGCGGTAGCACGAATAACTGGTCGGATACTGGTAACTGGGTGAGTAATGCGCCTGCCAGCAGTGGCACGACTGCGCTGCAATTTGGTGGGACCGTTCGTTTGGGGGCGGTGAATGACCTGACTGCTTTTACAGCCCAGGGTATCACTTTTAACAATGGAGCTGGTGCCTTCACGCTTTCCGGGAATGCGATCACCCTGGGAGGAGATATCCTCAACAGCAGTTCCAGCCTGCAAACGATCCAGCTCAATATGAGCTTGAACGCTGCTCGGAATTTGACCGCCGGAACAGGGGGGCTGACCATCAGCGGGGCCATCAGTGGAGCCTTTGGCCTGACTAAAACCGGTGCAGGAACGCTCACCCTCTCCGGCCAGAATTCCTTTACGGGGGCCTTCAATGCAGGAGGTTCAGGGCTGGTCATCGCCAGTCATAACGAGGCCTTTGGCAGCACAGCTGGAGGTGTCGTGGTTTCGTCAGGTGCCGCAGTTCAGTTGAATGGCGTCACCATCACGGGTGAAACGATCACCCTCAACGGCAGCGGGACCAGCGATAATTCGGGCGCACTGCGTGTAGCTGGCTTGGATGGCACATGGGCGGGATCGGTCGTGCTGGGAAGTGGCACAGGTAGCGGCACGACGGGTGGTGCACGGTTGGGCTCCACCGGTGCTGGGGATTTGACCATCTCGGGTAATATTACGGGCAGTGGTTTTGACTTAGTGATCCGCTCCTCCAATTCTGCTACAGGGGAAATCATCTTGTCCGGGGCAAACAGCTACAGAGAAACTTACTTGGTCGTGGGGAACTTAACTCTGGGGGCAGACAATACCCTGCCAACAACCCGGAGCCTGACCATGGGAAACTCAGGCAATCAAGGGGACGTACAGTTAAATTTAAATGGATTTGACCAGGAAATCACCACGCTTTCTACCATTTCCCAGGCCGGTGGCGCTCTGCCGATCATGGATCAGACGATCACCAATCTTGATAATGATAACCAATCCATTCTGACCATCAATAATACTGGGTCATCCAATTTGGGGACGACCACCACGAATGGATCTCTCAATGGCAACGTCGCATTGGTGAAATCAGGTGCCGGGACGCTGACCCTTTCAGGCATCAGCACCAGCAACTACAGAGGCACCACTTCCATCAATGCGGGTGCGATTGTCATCACAAAAAATACAGGCCTCGGAGCGGTGACCGCAGGCACGATTGTGGCCTCGGGCGCAGCGCTCCTTTTGCAAAATGACATCACTGTGGGTGCTGAGGCATTGACCATTTCCGGTACCGGCATTTCCAGCAACGGAGCGCTTCGCAATGAGAGCGGGGCGAATACCTGGGGCGGGACCATCACCCTGGCTGCGAATGCGGAAATACAGGTGGATGCCACTTCCAGCCTAGTTGTGGATGTGGCCAGCGGAAGCGCGATCACGGGTGAGTTTAACCTGAGCATTGATGCACGGGGAAATCTAACCATCGCTGATGCCATTGCTACGGGAACGGGCACGCTCACGAAAAACGGGGCAGGAATCCTGACCTTGAGCGGGGCTGGAGCGAATACTTATACGGGGCTTACGACCGTCAATGTGGGGACTTTGATCTTGAGCAAAACGGAAGGGGTGAATGCCGTCGCGGGGGCTCTGACCCTGACGGGTAATAGCGTGCTCCAACTGGGACAGAGCGATCAAATTGCGAATACTTCCGAGCTGACCATGGCGACCGGTAACGTGTTTCGTCTCAATGGCAGTTCGGAAACGATCGTGGGGCTCAGCGGATCTGGGATCGTTGAAAACGAAGGGGGCGGCACCAGCACCTTGACTGTACAATTTACGGGGACTAGCACTTTGACTTACAGCGGCACCCTTCGGGATGGAGACGGGGCGGGGGATGATGGAGTCCTGGCTTTCACCAAAGCGGGCAGCTCGGTCAATGGTATTCAGATTCTTTCTGGAACAAATACCTATTCAGGACTCACCACGATCAGTGGCGGTGTTTTACGTGTGACGAATGACAGCGCTTTGGGTAGCACCGTCGGCGCGACCCTTGTCACCGCAGGCTCCCTGGATCTCAGTGGAGGCCGTACCATCACAGGTGAAACCATCACCATTAATGGTCCTGGTATATCGAATAATGGTGCGCTGCGCTCCAGCGTCTCGGGTGTCAACACGTGGACGGGCACCGTGAATATAGGCTCAAACTCCACCCGCATTGGAGCTATTAATGGTAGCACGCTCTATATCAGCGGTCTCCTCACTAGCAATGGCAGCGATTTTGACATCGCCATCCGCAACGATAACAACGCCAATAGCAAAGTGGTTCTGGCCAACGCTGGAAATAGCTTCAGAAATACCAACATTATCGTAGGCACACTGGCCATCGCCGAAGGAGACAATCGGTTGCCAACAGGAACTCTCCTGAGTCTGGGCAATACTAGCGGGGCAGAGTATGCCACCTTTGACCTTAACGGCTTTAACCAGCAGGTTGCCGGTATTGAAGAAGTGGACACTAGCACCCAAGCCAACCGGATGGACAAAACCATCACGAACTCCAGTTCGACCCGCGCCACTTTCACTGTCCAAAATGCGACTAACAATTCGTTTGGCCTGCTTGCCGTGAATTCTCCCAAGGTGGGAGCCCTGATCACCGGCAACCTTAATCTGGCAAAGAGCGGCATCGGCACGCTCACCCTGGGGAAAGCCAATACCTATACCGGCACCACCCGCATCACCCAGGGTACTCTGGCGCTGAGCGGGGCAGGGGCCTTTGATAACAGCACCTGGCTGGACATCGCAGGCGGCGCGCTGAGCGTCACTGCACGCACAGGTGGTGCCTACATTTTTGCCCCGGCCAGCGGCAGCGTTCCTGTCAGCGGCAGTGGCAGTGTGATTGGAAACTTCACGCTGGGCGGCAGCGCCGTTTTGCGTCCCGGTACCAGCAGTGATGGTGAGGATGTCCTCACGGCGGGCGATGGTTTCGGAAAGCTCACTTTCCAAAACAACCTGACCCTCCAAGACGGAGCTTCCACCTTAGCCCCCCGCGCTATCTTCACCCTTCACGCTGCTACCGGGCAGACGGATGATTTTTTCAGCCTGCCTGAGGCCTCCTTGCTGGACGGCACCTTCGGAAATCATGATGCTCTGGATGTGACCGGCACCCTCACCCTGGACGCTGGCAGCATCCTGAAAGTCCTGTTGGACGATGATTATGTGCCATCGGGAGGTGATGTCTTTAACCTCCTGGACTGGGGCGTATTGGATGACGATGCCAACAACGACACTACCCGCTTTACCCTGGCGGATCTATACCTCGACGAAGCCATCCTGGGCCCCGGCTTTTCCTGGAATACAGATTATTTCCTGGAGCACGGCATCCTCATTGTGGCTCCTGAGCCCTCCCGCGGAATGCTTCTCCTTCTGGCCGCGATGGCCGTTATGGGCACTCGCCGCCGCAAGCCCCTCGCGTAACTATTGAAGGTACCTGCTTGACTCAAAGGGACATGGACGGCACCTTCCGCGCCCTTTTCCCAAACCCCACTCTATGGCACAAGAAACATCCCTCCTCCTGCTGAAGCCCGACTGCGTCGCCCAAGGTCTCAACGGCGAAGTCCTCAAGCGTCTGGAGGCCGAAGGCTTCCGTGTGCGCGGCATTAAGATGATCCAGCTCACCGATGAGCTGCTCAAAGAGCATTACTCCCACATCGCAGACAAGCCCTTCTTCCCTGAAGTGGCCGGTTTCATGAAGAGCAATCCTGTCATCGCCGTGGCCCTGGGTGGTGAAAACGTCATCTCTCACGTCCGTGACCTCCTCGGCCCCACAGACTCCAAGGCTGCGCCTAAAGGCACCATCCGTGGCGATTTCGGCAGCGACAAGATGACCAACGTTGTTCACGCCTCCGATTCCCCGGAAGCAGCCGCCATCGAACTGAAGCGTTTCTTCAAGGACGGCGAAATTTTCAGCTACTAAACCCCCAATCGGTGCAAAAAGTTGTTTCCGAGGTTGACGTGCGAGCGTCCTCGGCTAGTTTCGCACCCCAAATTTTTTCCCAGGAGTACTCACATGGCTAAAGTCTGTCAAATCACCGGCGTCGGCGTCACACGCGGCCACCACATCCATCGCAGCGGTAAAGCCAAGAAAGAAGGCGGTATCGGTAAGCACATCACCAAGCGCGTGAAGCGCGTGATCTATCCGAACCTTCGCCACAAGCGCATTTTCGTTCCTGAGCTCAATACCTGGGTCAATGTCAAGCTGACCGCACGTGCCCTCAAGACGATGGACAAAAACGGTGCCTTCAAGGTCTTGAAGGAAGCTGGTCTGATCTAATTCGGTCACCGGTAGATGAAATTTATAAAAAGGGCAGGTCCTCGGGCCTGCCCTTTTTGCGCTCATCGCCCTGGCCGGATATTGTCCAGAAAACGTCTGTTCTTGCTGACTTGCCCAGGCTCTGCAAGATCACCCCTCCCAGCCTGCGATTTTCCTTCCTGACTCGTTAACCTTCGATTTCCAACCCCCTATGAACCTCACACGCACAGCTTACGGCACCTGGAGTGGCGGCAAATTCATGCACTTCGGTGAAATGCTCGATGACGAGCGCTACATCCAGATGATCCGCGATTCCTTTGAAAAAGGCGTTCGTACCTTCGTCACCGCCGATGTTTATGGCGTAGGCCGTGCGGATACCATGCTGGGCGAGGCGCTCAAGGACCTGCCACGGGATGAATACTGCCTTGTTGGTATCGTCGGGCATGATTTTTACAGCGGTCAGCGTGCCGGTTCCAAGGGGTATCCTCGCTTCACCGAGGCCAGCCTGCACCAGCCAGAGCAGTATGGCAGCTACCTGACCATGGCCACAGAGGAATCCCTAAAGCGCTGCCAGGCCAGCAAGTTTGACTGCCTGCTTCTGCACAATCCCGATACCGTCGGCTACACCAGCGATGCCGTTTGGGATGGCCTGTCTGCTTTAAAAGACAAAGGCCTGACCGACCGCCTCGGCATCGCCCCAGGGCCAGCCAACGGCTTCACCCTGGATATGATCGAATGCTTCGAGCGTTTTGGCGACCGCATGGATTGGGCCATGATCATTCTCAATCCCCTTGAGCCCTGGCCCGGTCAGCACGTCCTGCCAGCCGCCAAAAAGCACGGTGTGGATATCCTCACCCGCGTGGTGGATTACGGCGGCATTTTCCATGACGATGTGAAGCCTGGCCATAAATTCCGCGATGGCGACCACCGCAGCTATCGTCCCGCAGGCTGGGTGGACCACGCCAGCGAGAAGCTGGAAAAAATCCGCTACATCGCCGAAAAGCATGGCCTGACCATGCTCCAACTCGCTTGCCTTTGGGATCTCGCCCAGGAGCCAGTGAAGAGTGTGGTGCCTACGCTCATTCAGGAAGCAGGATCTGAAGCCCGCAGCATCGAGAGCAAGCTTGAAGAGCTCGCCGCCCTGCCTTCGGAAAACATCCTCAGTGCTGAGGAGGTGGAAATCATCCGCGAAATCGGTGACAACACCGGCTGCATGATGCTCAAAGGGGCCAGCCAGCGCCACGAAGGCCAGGAAGCCCGTCCCGATGAATGGCCCATGCGCCCCGAGCTCCTCACCCTCGCCGGTCGCTGGAATCTCGGCACCTCCTGGTAACCGTTCCGAAGTAGCCGCCTGCACCAGCAGGTGGAAGAAATGTAGCCGCCTGCGCCAGAGACTGTGTCAAAACCCTTGAAGGGGCATTTTTGATGGGGCAACAGTTGTCATGAGCTACCTTCAAGGAGATGACCGCAGTCAGGCCTGGATGCTGCCGCAAAGCCTTGAGGACTACCTCAGCGAAGACAACCCCGTGCGCTTCATCGACGCCTTCGTTGATGAACTGGACTTCCGGCAGGCGAAGCTTCCTGTGGAGGCGGCGGCCACCGGTCGGCCAGGCTATGCACCGGGAGACCTGCTCAAGCTTTACCTCTACGGCTACCTCAACCGCGTG